>JAIERT010000183.1 GCA_019746735.1 Burkholderiaceae bacterium
TCTCGACCTCGATCTCGACGAACTTGGCCGTCGGCGCCACGGCTGCTGCGCGTTGCAGCACGGCCGTCACGCCGCCGGCGGCCGCGATGTGGTTCTCCTTGATCAGCACGGCGTCGTACAGGCCGATGCGGTGGTTGACCCCGCCGCCGCAGTGGACGGCGTACTTCTGCGCCATGCGCAGGCCCGGCAGGGTCTTGCGCGTATCGACAATGCGGGCACGGTTGCCGGGCACACTGTCCACCGCCGCCACATACTCCGCGGTCTTGGTGGCCACCGCGCTGAGCAGCTGCAGGAAGTTGAGCACGGTGCGCTCGGCGGTGAGCAGACCGCGCGCCGGACCGGCAAGCTCCAGCACCACCTGGTCGGCGGCACAGCGCTGGCCGTCGCGCACCTGCCAGCGGACCTGGGCCTCGGGCACCACCTGCTGCAGCGCCGCCTCGGCCCAGGCCGTACCGCAGATCACGGCCGTTTCGCGCGCGAGGATGCGCGCATGGGCCTGGCGTGCAGGATCGATCAGGCCGGCGGTCAGGTCGCCGGGGCCCACGTCCTCGGCCAGCGCGCGCGCCACATCGTCCTGCGCCAGGCGGCGCAGCACAGCTTCAGAAAAATCAAAGACGGCGGTCATGGCAGGCTATTTGAAGCGATCGAGCAGACGCCGGCTCTCGCGATCGAGCGCCGTCATGTCGCGGATCAGGAACTGGATGCCGTGGGCATCCGTCACGAGCAGGGTGTTGCCGAACAGGCGGCGGATGTCCTCGTCGCCCTTGAGCACGAAATGGGTCTCGCCGCGGTCGGTGCGCACCTCCCAGGTGCTGGGCGTGGCAAAGCTGCTCACCGACAGGATGGCCTGGATCTCGGGCATGAACTCGCGCTCGGCCAGCGCAGCCCGCACCAGGCCCTGGGCTGGCTCGGGCAAGGCCGCCAGCTCGGGGATCCAGGCCAGCTCGTGACCATCGGCATCGAGCAGGGAGATATCGTGTTCGGGCGCCTGGATGGGAAAGGCACGCACCGGCACCACGCCCTCGTGCACGCGGCCGTCGGCACTGCGCAGCAACAGCTTGCCCCAGGGGTTGCGCGACAGACCGTCGGCCACGCTGCGCAGGTCGGAGACGGTGCGGGGGTTCATTTGGCGTCGTCCTTGCGATCGGGGTTGGGACCGGACTCGGCGTCGTCCATATCGGTGTCCACGTTGCGGGCCTGGGCCTGGTAGAGGTTGTAGTAGGCGCCCTGGCGCACCATGAGCTCGTCGTGCGTGCCCTCCTCCACCACCTGGCCGCGGTCGAGCACGATCAGGCGGTCCGCGCGCTGCAGCGTGGAGAGGCGGTGCGCGATCGCGATGGTCGTGCGGCCCTGAACCAGGTTGTCCAGCGCCTTCTGGATCTCCTTCTCGGTCTCCGAGTCCACCGAGGCCGTGGCCTCGTCGAGGATGAGGATGCGCGGATCGATCAGCAGCGCACGCGCGATCGAGATGCGCTGGCGCTCGCCGCCCGACAGGCCCTGGCCGCGCTCGCCCACGATGGAGTCATAGCCCTGGGGCAGGCGCAGGATGAATTCGTGCGCGTGGGCGGCACGCGCGGCGGCGATGATCTGCTCGCGCGTGGCGTCGGGTTTGCCGTAGGCGATGTTGTCGGCGATGGTGCCGAAGAAGAGGAAGGGTTCCTGCAGCACCAGGCCGATGTTGCGGCGGTACTCGGCCACGGGCAGGGAACGGATGTCCACGCCGTCGATGCGGATGGAGCCTTCGGTCACGTCGTAGAAGCGGCAGATCAGGTTGACCAGGGTGCTCTTGCCCGAGCCGCTGTGCCCCACCAGGCCCACCATCTGGCCAGGCTCGATGGTGATGTCGATGCCGCGGTTGACCTCACGGTTGCCATAGCGAAAGCCCACGTTGCGCACCTCGATACGGCCCTGCACCTCCTTCAGGTGCACGGGCTGGGCCGGCTCGGGCACGCTGGAGACATGGTCCAGGATGTCGAAGATGCGTTTGGTAGCCGAGGCCGTGCTCTCAGCCCAGGACACGATGCGGCTCATGGAATCGAGCCGGCCATAGAAGCGGCTGATGTAGGCGATGAAGGCCGTGAGCACCCCCACCGTGGTCTGCTCGTGCGCCACGAGCCAGACCCCAAAGGCCCAGACCACGAGCAGGCCGATTTCGGTCAGGAAGGACACGCTGGGAGAGAACAGGGCCCAGATGCGGTTGATGCGGTCGTTGACGGCCAGGTTCTGGCGGTTGGCCTCGTGAAAGCGCGCGGATTCGCGCTTTTCCTGGGCAAAGGCCTTGACCACGCGGATGCCCGGTATGGTGTCGGCCAGTACGCTGGTGACCTCGGACCAGACGCGGTCGATCTTCTCGAAACCGGTCTTGAGCTTGCGCCGCACGGCATGGATCAGCCACATGATCACGGGCAAGGGCACCAGCGTGGCCACTGCCAGCCAGGGGTTGATCGAGAACAGGATGGCGGCCGTCATCAGCAGCATGATGAGGTCGGTGAAAAAGTCCAGCAGATGCAAGGAGAGGAAGACGCAGATGCGATCGGTCTCGCTGCCGATCCGTGTCATCAGGTCGCCGGTGCGCTTGCCGCCGAAGTACTCGAGCGAGAGACGCAACAGATGGTCATAGGTGGTGGTGCGCAGGTCAGCACCGATGCGCTCGGACACCAGGGCCAGGATGTAGGTCTTGGCCCAGGTCAGTCCCCAGGCCACGAGCGCGGCCAGAAAGAGGCCGCCCAGGTACCAGGCCACGAGATGGGGATCGATGGCCTGGCCGTTCTGGTAGGGCACCAGCACGTTGTCCATCAGCGGCATGGTCAGGTAGGGCGGCACCAGGCTGGCCGCCGTGCCCAGCAGCGTGAGCACAAAGCCCAGCAGCAGCTGGCCCTTGTAGGGTCGGGCAAAACGCCACAGGCGCAGCAGGTTCCAGGTGGAAGCCGGGGTCGGCGCCGGCTCGGCATCGATCGGACCGTCCTGGGCGGCTGGCGGCGGCAGGGGCCGGCCCGTGCTCAGGCTGTGCAGGCGGCGCTGCACCTGCTCGGCCAGGCGCGCAGCGTGCAGGTTCTGACCCAGGGTGTAGCACCAGTGCGCCAGGCGCCCCTGCTCGTCCAGGAGTTCCAGGTGACCCACACCCGCGTGGTCGTGCCGCATCAGCCGCAGGCCGGCGCGGTAGTCCCAGCTCTGCCAGGCACTCTGTCCGGCATCGCGGGCCAGCAGGCGGTTTTCGGTCGCCACCAGCAGGCCACGGCCGAAACGCAGTCGGCTGTCGAGGTCAACCATCAGCACGGCCTGGACGTTTTCCCCAGGGTGCAATTGTGTTTTGATGTCGGCCAACCCTTCCTCAGGAAGGTCATTGAAAGATAATGGGAGGGCCGACGGTGTCGCGCGGGTCATGGAATCCAGAGCCTGGGTAGAGATTTGCTCACACCGATTGTCCCCGTTTTACCTTGTCCACACCGGAGACTGTTTGCATGTGCTGAGCGTTCGGCCATGTCAAAGAGCAAGACCACCGCAGACCGGCCTGAGGCCCTGCCTAGTTTCATGAGCAAGAACCATCTTCAAATTCTGCGGGTCCGCCATCTGCGTGGACCCAATATCTGGACCTACCGGCCGGTGATCGAAGCCTGGCTGGACCTGGGGGAGCTGGAGGAAAAGCCCTCCAACAAGATCCCGGGATTTTACGAGCGTTTGACCGCCCTGCTGCCCGGCCTCATGCAGCACCGCTGCGGCGTGGGCGAGGTCGGCGGCTTTCTGGAGCGCCTGCGCGACGGCACCTGGGCCGGCCACATCCTGGAGCACATCTGCCTAGAATTGCAGACCCTGGCCGGCATGGCCACGGGCTTCGGCCAGACGCGCAGCACCTCGCACCACGGCATCTACAAGATGGCCTTTCGCACGCGCCAGGAGGAAGTGGGGCGCGCCGCGCTCGACGCCGGGCACGCACTGCTGATGGCCGCCATCGAGGACCGGCCGTTCGACGTGGCCAGCACCGTGGCACGTCTGCGTGAGCTCAACGACCGCCACTACCTGGGCCCGAGCACCGCGCACATCGTGGACGCCGCGATCGACCGCCGCATCCCGCACATCCGTCTCAACGAAGGCAATCTGGTGCAGCTGGGCTATGGCGTGCGCCAGCGCCGCATCTGGACCGCCGAGACCGACCAGACCAGTGCGATTGCCGAGAGCATCGCCAGCGACAAGCAGCTCACCAAGGAGCTGCTGTCCAGCGCCGGCGTGCCCGTGCCGGAAGGCGAGGAAGTCGACAGCCCCGAGCAGGCGTGGCGCGTGGCGCAGGACATCGGCCTGCCGGTCACCGTCAAACCCACCGACGCCAACCACGGCCGCGGCGTCTTCACCGATCTGCGCACGCGGGAGGACATCGAGAAGGCCTGGCAGGCCGCCGATGCCGAAGGCAACGGCGTGCTGGTGGAGAAGTTCATCGAGGGCGACGCCCACCGCCTGCTCGTCGTGGGCCGGCGGGTCGTGGCCGCGACCCGCGGCAAGATGCAGACCATCACCGGTGACGGACACTCCACCGTCCTGCAGCTCATCGACGCGCAGATCAACAGCGATCCGCGCTGCGGCGAGGCCGAGGAATTCCCGCTCGAGCCGCTGATCCTGGACAAGGAGCCGATCTCCCAGCTCGAA
Source organism: Burkholderiaceae bacterium (assembly GCA_019746735.1). Taxonomy (GTDB): domain Bacteria; phylum Pseudomonadota; class Gammaproteobacteria; order Burkholderiales; family Burkholderiaceae_C; genus Hylemonella. Next base: position 4,639 of record JAIERT010000183.1, read on the forward strand.
CTCGCGCGCCAGGGCTACACGGGCGAGTCCGTGCCGCCGCCCGGGCAGGTGGTGCTGATCCGCCGCCACGGTGACCTGGCCTATGACGTGACCGACCTCGTGCACCCCCAGGTTGCCGCGGCCGCGGCGCTGGCCGCGCGCGTGGTGGGCCTGGACATCGCGGGCATCGACATGGTCACGCCCGACATCGCCCGGCCGCTGGCTGAACAGGGCGGCGCCATCATCGAGGTCAACGCCGGCCCCGGTCTGCTCATGCACCTCAAGCCCGCCGAGGGGCGGCCTCGCAATGTGGGCCAGGCCATCGTCGAGCATCTCTTCCCTGGCGAAGACCAGGGGCGCATTGCCATCGTGGGCATCACGGGCACGCGCCACACCACGCGCATCGCGCGCCTGGTCAACTGGCTGCTCCATATCAACGGCACCCAGGTCGGCCTGGCCTGCCGCGACGGCTATTTCCTCGGCGAACGCCAGGTCGATGCCAAGGACAGCGCCAACTGGGAAACCGGCCAGCGCCTGCTGATCAACCGCTCGCTCGAAGCCGCGATCTTCGAGCACACGCACCAGGCCATCCTGAGCGAAGGTCTGGCCTACGACCGCTGCACCGTGGGGGTGGTGACCGATCTTGACGGCCTTGAAGAACTCGGCGAGTTCTACATCGACCACGGCGATCAGCTCCACAAGGTGGTGCGTACTCAGGTCGACGTGGTGCTGCCCTCGGGCACGGCCGTGCTCAATGCGGCCGATCCGCGCGTGGTCGAGATGGCGGACCTGTGCGACGGTCAGGTCATCTTCTACGGACCCGACGCCCAGCTGCCGGCCATCGCCGCACAGCGCCAGGCCGGCCTGCGCAGCGTCTACCTGCGTGAACGACACATCGTGCTAGCCCAGGGCTCCGAAGAGGTCAGCGCGATTCCACTCGACAGCCTGGCTCCGACCAAGGCCGCCCGTCCCGAGATGGTCATGGCCGCGGTGGCCGCGGCCTGGGCCCTGGACGTGAAACCCGAACTCATCGGTGCCGGCCTGCGCACCTTCAAGGCCAACCTTTCCAGCGATCACTGACATGGAAGTCCAACGCATCCGCGCCCTGCGCGGCCCCAATCTGTGGAGCCACCACACCGCCATCGAGGCCGTGGTGCACTGCACTCCCGCCGAGTGCGAACTCAGCCCGCGTCAGAACTTCGGGTTGCGCCTGCGTGCGCGCTTCCCGCAGATCCTCTCGCTCAACCCCATAGGCCATGACGACACCGTGCCGCTGGCCCATGTACTGGAGCTTGCAGCCCTGGGTCTGCAGGCCCAGGCCGGCTGTCCCGTCACCTTCAGCCGCACCACCCAGACGGTGGAGCCTGGCGTCTACCAGGTGGTGGTCGAGTATTCCGAGGAAGCCGTGGGTCGGCTGGCGCTGGAGCTGGCGAAGGAGCTGTGCAAGGCCGCACTAGAAGACACCCCCTTCGATCTCGAGGCCGCCCTGTTGAAACTGCGCGAGCTCGACGAAGACGAGCGCCTGGGCCCGAGCACAGGTTGTATTGCCGACGCGGCCCTGGCCCGTGGCATCCCCTACCGCCGCATGACGCGCGGCAGCATGATCCAGTTCGGCTGGGGCAGCAAGCAACGCCGCATCCAGGCCGCCGAGATGGACGTCACCAGCGCCATTTCCGAATCGATCGCCCAGGACAAGGAACTCACCAAGAAACTCTTGGCCAGCGCCGGCGTGCCCGTGCCGCTGGGGCGCGAGATCACCTCGGCCGACGAGGCCTGGGCCGCGGCCGGCGAGATCGGCCTGCCCGTCGTGATCAAGCCCAAGAACGGCAATCAGGGCAAAGGGGTGACGGTCAACATCACCACACGCGAACATCTCCTCAATGCCTTCGCCGCCGCCGCGGAGTTCGACGACGAAGTCCTGGTCGAGCGCTTCCTGCCCGGCAACGACTACCGTCTGCTCGTCGTGGGCAACAAGCTCGTCGCCGCGGCCCGGCGCGATCCGCCCACTGTGGTCGGCGACGGCGAACGCAGCATCCGTGAGCTGGTCGAGGAGGTCAACAAGGACCCGCGCCGCGGCACGGGCCACTCGACCTCCCTGACCAAGATCCGCTTCGACGACATCGCCCTGGCCTGCCTGGCCGGCCAGGGTTTCCATGCCGATTCCGTGCCACCCAAGGGGCGCCGGGTTGCGCTGCGCCACAACGCCAACCTCTCGACCGGAGGCAGCGCCACCGACGTGACCGACGACGTGCACCCGGAAGTGGCGCACCGCGCGATTGTCGCGGCCAAGATGGTGGGCCTGGACATCTGCGGCGTGGACATGGTCTGCGACAGCATCCTCAAGCCGCTCGAGGAACAGGGCGGTGGCATCGTCGAGGTCAATGCCGCGCCCGGCCTGCGCATGCACCTCTCGCCCTCCTACGGCAAGGGCCGGCCCGTGGGCGAAGCCATCATCAACGCCATGTTCCTCGAGGGCGAGAATGGCCGCATCCCGCTGGTGGCCGTGACCGGCACCAATGGCAAGACCACCACGGTGCGCCTGATTGCCCACCTGCTGCGGCAGAAGCAGTTGCGCGTGGGCATGACCAGCACCGACGGCGTCTATATCGATGGCGAACGCATCGATACCGGCGACTGCAGCGGCCCCAAGAGCGCACGCAACGTGCTGCAGCACCCGGACGTGGACGCGGCGGTGCTGGAGACCGCGCGTGGCGGCATGCTGCGCGAAGGCCTGGCCTTCGACCGCTGCGACGTGGCCGTGGTCACCAACGTGGGCCAGGGCGACCATCTGGGGTTGAACTTCATCACCACGGTGGAAGACCTGGCGGTGCTCAAGCGCGTGATCGTGCAGAACATCGCCGAAAACGGCACCGCCGTGCTGAACGCGGCCGACCCCATCGTCGCGGCCATGGCCAGCCACTGCCGCAGCGGCAAGGTCACCTATTTCGCCACCGATCCCCACCACCCGGTCATGGCCACGCACCTGGCCCAGGGCAAGCGCGTGGTCTATGTGGACCAGGGCAAGCTGGTCGCAGCCGAGGACGGCACGCGCCATACCCTGCCCCTGGCCGAGGTGCCGCTGACCCTGGGCGGCAGCATCGGCTTCCAGGTCGAGAACGTCATGGCCGCCGTGGGCGCGGCCTGGGCCCTGGGCCTGGACTGGGCACTGATCCGCCAGGGCCTGGCCAGCTTCGACAATGACGCGAACAACGCGCAGGGACGCTTCAACCTCTTCCGCTACAAGGGCGCGACGGTGATCGCGGACTACGGCCACAACCCGGACGCCATGCAGGCCCTGGTGCAGGCCGTCGAGGCCATGCCGGCCCAGCGCCGTGCCGTGGTCATCAGCGGCGCTGGCGACCGGCGCGACGAGGACATCCGGGAACAGACCCGCATCCTGGGTGACGCCTTCGACCACATCGTGCTGTTCGAGGATGCCTGCCAGCGCGGCCGCGCCGACGGCGAGGTGCTGGCCCTGCTGCGCGCCGGCCTGGGCGAAGCCCGGCGAGCACGCGAGGTCAACGAAATCTACGGTGAGTTCAAGGCGATCGACACGGCCATGGACAAGCTGCAGACCGGCGACCTCTGCCTGATCCTGGTCGACCAGGTCGAGGAAGCCATCGCCCACATCGCGGCCCGCGTCGCGCGCGACGGCGCCTGAGGCCCGCGATTCAGCGGACTTCGGCGCCCGGGGTGCGCCCCATCAGGGCCGCGACCGCATCACTGGGCTGCATGCGGCCGTCGAGCAGGGCCACCACGCACTGGGCGATGGGCATCTCCACACCCAGGGCATGCGCACGCTGCACCACGGTGCGAGCGCAGTAGACACCCTCGGCCACATGGCCCAGCGAGGCCACGGCCTGGGCCAGCGTCTGCCCCTGGGCCAGCAGCAGACCCACCTTGCGGTTGCGGCTCAGGTCGCCCGTGGCGGTCAGCACCAGATCGCCCAGGCCGGACAGGCCCATGAAGGTCTCAGCCCGCGCGCCCAGGGCCAGCCCCAGACGCGTCATCTCGGCCAGGCCGCGCGTGATCAGCGCGGCGCGTGCATTGAGCCCCAGCCCCAGGCCGTCGCACAGGCCGGTGGCGATGGCCAGCACGTTCTTGACCGCGCCGCCCACCTCCACCCCCACCAGGTCCTCGTTTTCGTAGACACGCAGGCTGGGGCTGTGGAAAGCCTGGACCAGACGTTCACGGACCAGGGCATGGGCACTGGCCGCCACCAGGGCCGTGGGTTGGCCGCGTGCCACTTCCTGCGCAAAGCTCGGGCCGCTGAGCACGCCGGCCCGCAGCTGTGGCGCCACCTGGGCCTGGATTTCATGGGCCATGAGGCCCTGGACGCCCTCGCCAGCCGGCTCGAAGCCCTTGCACAGCCAGGCCACGGGGGCCTCGATGCTGGCAATCTGCCGCAGCACGCCGCGCAAGCCGGCCATGGGCGTGCCGATCACGACGAGCTCCTGCCCACGGCAGAGATCGGCCAGGGCGTCGGCCGGGCCGTCGGTCACCCGCAGGGTCGCAGGCAGCGGCAAGTCCGGCAGGTAGCGGAGGTTGACGCGCGAGGAACGCATGTCCGCGACCTGCGCCGCGTCGCGGGCCCAGAGCACCACCTCGTGGCCGGCCTGGACGTTCTGGCTGGCACTCACGGCCAGGGCCGTGCCCCAAGCACCGGCACCGAGCACAAGAATCTTCATGGTCTGTGTGCTGCTTGCGACAGAAGCCCCTTACTGGACCTGGGCCGCCCCGTTGCCCTGCTGCTGTTGCTGCTCGTACAGGGCCTGGAAGTTGATCTCCTGCAGGTGCACGGGCGGGAAGCCGGCGCGCTGCACGATGTCGGCGACGTTGCCGCGCAGGTAGGGAAAGACGATCTGCGGGCAGACCACGCCGACGATGGGCCCCATCTGGTCATCGGGCAGGTTGCGGATCTCGAAGATGCCGGACTGCTTGGCCTCGACCAGGAAGACCGTCTTGTCGCCGATCTGGGTCTGCACGGTGGCGGTCACGGACACCTCGAACACGCCTTCGGCGACGGGCAGGGCCTCGACGCCCAGCTGGATGTCGACGGCCGGCTGCTCACCCTGCAGCAGGATGGCCGGGGAATTGGGCTGCTCCAGCGAGGCCTCCTTGAGGTAGACGCGCTGGATCTGGAAGACGGGTTCTTGCTGCTCGGCCATGGATCTGCCTTGAAAAGGAAAGTCAAAAAATGAAAGCCCGCCCGGTGGATACCGAGCGGGCTCGCGATCGGATCGCCGCGATTATCTCAGGCCGCCTGCAGCAGAGGCAGCAGGCCGCCTCGAGCGTCCAGGGCCATGAGATCGTCGCAGCCGCCCACATGGGTCGCGCCGATGAAGATCTGCGGCACGGTACGCCGGCCGGTGCTGCTCATCATCTGCTCGCGCGCCGCGGGGTCGGTGTCGATACGGATCTCCTCGATCTGCGTCACGCCCTTGGACTTGAGCAACTGCTTGGCGCGGCTGCAGTAGGGGCAGACCGCGGTGGTGTACATCTTGACGGCAGCCATGGCTCAGCCCTTCTCGACCGGCAGGCTGGCAGCGCGCCAGCCGGCCAGGCCGCCACCGAGGGATTGCGCCTTGGCATAGCCCAGGCCCTTGGCGATACGGGCCGCACTGCCCGAGCGCGAACCGCTCTGGCAGGCGAAGATCACCGGCAGGTCCTTGTTCTTCACCACGGCCGGCAGTTGCTGGGCCAGCTGGGCCAGGGGGATGTTCTTGGCGCCGCCCACATGGCCAGCCGCGTATTCGGCCGGCTCACAGACGTCGATCACGACCGCCTTTTCACGGTTGATCAGCTGCACGGCAGCCGCAGCCGTCAGGGCCCCGCCGCCGCCGCTGCGGATGGTGGGCCAGGCCAGCATGAGGCCGGAGCTCAGGGCCAGCAGGATCAGGGCCCAGTTGTCGATGATGAATTTCACGGGTTTCCTTGCAGGTTTCCGAAAGGGAAAGAACGTGATTCTAAAATGGCGGGCTGGCGCTCGCAGGGACCGGGCCGCAAACCCCTACCTGTATCCGCCCTGCCCGTCACCGCCACCTAACCTCTCTGCCCGCCCCCCATGTACAAACTCGTGCTCATCCGCCATGGCGAATCGACCTGGAACCTGGAAAACCGCTTCACCGGCTGGACCGATGTCGACCTGACCCCCACCGGCGTTTCCCAGGCCATGTCGGCCGGCAAGCTGCTCAAGGCCGAGGGCTATGACTTCGACGTTGCGTACACCAGCGTACTCAAGCGCGCCATCCACACGCTCTGGTACTGCCTGGACGAGATGGACCGCACCTGGCTGCCGGTGGTCAAGCACTGGCGGCTCAACGAGCGCCACTACGGCGCCCTGCAGGGCCTGAACAAGGCCGACATGGCCAGGCAGTACGGCGAGGAACAGGTGCTGGTCTGGCGCCGCAGCTACGACACCCCGCCGCCGGCGCTGGAACCCACCGACCCGCGCAGCGAGCGCGGCGACCGCCGCTACGCCGCCCTGCAGCCCGCCCAGATCCCCCTGACCGAATGCCTCAAGGACACGGTGGCACGTGTGCTGCCCTTCTGGAACGAGTCCCTGGCCCCGGCCATCCGGTCCGGCCAGCGTGTGGTGGTGGCCGCGCACGGCAACTCCATCCGCGCCCTGGTCAAGTACCTGGACGGCATCTCCGACCAGGACATCGTGGGCCTGAACATCCCCAATGGCATTCCCCTGGTCTACGAACTCGACGCCCAGCTCAAGCCCATCCGCCACTACTACCTGGGCGATGCCGAAGCCGCCGCCCGTGCCGCGGCCGCGGTGGCCACCCAGGGCAGGAAGGCCTGAGGCGCCAGACCCCGCCGGCCTTGCAGGGTGCGGATCCGCCCCCATTTGGGGCGGGTTGGCATCAGGTCACACAAATTGTCACCAGCAGCCGGAACCCCGGCGGCGAAGACGCTTCCAACCGTGTATATTGAAGCGACGAGGGTATTTCCATGGGTCAGAAACTGAAAATCGCCGGCTGGATTTCGCTGGGTGTGGTCGCGGGTGCGCTGACCACGGTGTCACTGCAGACGGTGGCGCGCAACAGCGTGGCGCCGCTGCCGCTGGAGGAACTGCAGCAGCTCGCCGCAGTCTTCGGCATGATCAAGACCGACTATGTCGAGCCGGTCGATGAGAAGAAGCTCATCACCGACGCGATCTCGGGCATGGTTTCCAGCCTGGACCCGCACTCCCAGTATTTCGACAAGAAGTCCTACAAGGAATTCCGCGAAGGCACGGCTGGTCGTTTCGTGGGCGTGGGGATCGAGATCACGCAGGAAGACGGTCTGGTCAAGATCGTCTCGCCCATCGAGGGCTCGCCCGCGCACCGCGCCGGTCTCAAGACCAATGACCTCATCACCCGCATCGACGACACCGCCGTCAAGGGCCTGACGCTCAACGAGGCCGTCAAGCGCATGCGCGGCGAGCCCAACACCAAGGTCGTGCTGACCATCTTCCGCAAGGACGAGAACCGTTCCTTCCCGGTCACCATCGTCCGCGAGGAGATCAAGACCCAGTCGGTCAAGGGCAAGATGGTCGAGCCCGGCTACGGCTGGATTCGCCTGAGCCAGTTCCAGGAGCGCACGGTCGAGGACTTCGTGCGCAAGGTCGAAGAACTCTACAAACAGGACCCCGCCCTCAAGGGCCTCGTCCTAGACCTGCGCAACGATCCGGGCGGCCTGCTCGACGCGGCCGTGGCCGTCTCGGCCGCCTTCCTGCCCGAGAACGTGACCGTCGTCTCCACCAACGGCCAGCTGGCCGAAAGCAAGTACACCTTCAAGGCCGCCCCCGAGTACTACCAGCGCCGCGGCAGCGGGGACCCGCTGCGCCGCCTGCCAGCGGCACTGAAGAAGGTGCCGCTGGTCGTCCTGGTGAACGAGGGCTCGGCATCGGCCAGCGAGATCGTGGCTGGCGCCCTGCAGGACCACAAGCGTGCCACCATCATGGGCAGCCAGACCTTCGGCAAGGGCTCGGTGCAGACCGTGCGTCCGCTGGGCCCCGACACCGGCCTGAAGATCACCACGGCGCGCTACTACACGCCGGCCGGCCGTTCGATCCAGGCCAAGGGCATCCTGCCCGACGTGATGATCGACGAGACCGCCGAAGGCAATGTCTTCTCGGTGCTGCGCACACGCGAAGCCGATCTGGACAAGCATCTGAGCAACGGCCAGACGCCGGAGCAGAAAGACGAGGCGCGCGAAAAGGCCCGCGATGCCGCCCTCAAGAAGCTGGAAGAGGACGCCAAGAAGCCGGCTGCCGAACGCCGGCTGCCGGAGTTCGGCAGCGACAAGGACTTCCAGCTCCAGCAGGCGCTCAACCGGCTCAAGGGCCTGCCCGTTCTGGTCAGCAAGACCCAGACCGAGCGCAAGGAAGAGCAGAAAGAAAATTGATCACCCCCAGGCTGCGCGGCACGACGCGTCGCTCCCTGCCAGACCGCTGCGCCAGAGGCTCCGGTGTTTCGACCTGCCCGAGCCTGCACAGGCAGGCTCGGCGCCGCAGTTCCCAGCCCAATCCAAGGGGTCGGTATCAGCGACCCGGCCAAGCCGGTTGCGCGACATCAAGTGCTGGAGTCCCTTTCGCGCTACAGGGCCTGGGTGAAACAACATGACCGATGACCAACTGCTGCGTTACTCGCGGCACATCCTGCTGGAGGAAATCGGGGTCGAGGGCCAGCAGCGCATCCTCGACGGCCATGCGCTGGTCATCGGCGCCGGCGGACTGGGCTCGCCCGTGGCCCTCTACCTCGGCTCGGCCGGCGTGGGTCGGCTCACCGTGGTCGACCATGACACGGTGGACGTGACCAATCTGCAGCGCCAGGTGGCCCACGCCCTGGCGCGCGTGGGCAGTCCCAAGGTCGACTCCATCCGCCAGGCCGTGTACGCACTCAACCCCGAGGTGCAGCTGCGTACCGTGGCGCAGCGCGCCGACGCGGCCCTGCTGCAGCAGTTGGTGGCCGAGGCCGACGTGGTGCTCGACTGCAGCGACAACTACGCCACGCGCCAGGCCATCAATGCCGCCTGCGTGCAGCGGGGCAAGCCCCTGGTCTCGGGCGCAGCGATACGCTTCGACGGCCAGCTGGCGGTCTACGACCCGCGCGACGCGGCCTCTCCCTGCTACGCCTGCGTCTTCGACCCGCGCGAGGACTTCGAGGAGGCGCTCTGCGCCACGATGGGCGTGTTCGCGCCGCTCGTGGGCATCATCGGCACCTTGCAGGCCGCCGAGGCGCTCAAGCTGCTCAGTGGCGCCGGCACCCCGCTGACCGGCCGCCTGCTCATGCTCGATGGCCGGCACATGGCCTTCAACGAAGTCCGGTTGCCGCGCAACCCCGCCTGCCCCGTGTGCGGCCAGACGCATTGAGCACGACGCCACGCACTGTGCCGAATGCCCGATTTACGGGCCTGAATCCGCCGAGTTTGGCGGTCTGACGGGCAGGGCTCCTGTTAGACTTTGTCAACCGAAGCCGGACCTTCCCCCGTGACCAACCCTGCCTCCCCGCTGCTGGACCTGCATGCCTTGCGCCTGGACGATGCGCGTGCGCTGCTCGAACACGATGGCACGGAACTGCCTTCGCCGGAGCAGGGCGCCGGCCCCTATCTGCAACGCATCATTGACGGCCTGTGCGAGCTCTCGCTGCGCGATCCGCTCACGGGTCTGGCCAACCGGCGCCACTTCCGTGCCGTGCTCTCGCGTGAAATCGAGATCGTGGCGCGTTCGGGCAATTCGGCGCTGCTGCTGATGCTCGACATCGATCACTTCAAGAAGATCAACGACAGCCACGGTCATCTCGCTGGCGACCGGGTGTTGCAGGCCGTCGCGCGCTGCATCAGCGGCTGCGTGCGCCCCCAGGACACCGTGGCTCGCTATGGTGGCGAGGAATTCGCCATCGTCATGCCCGACTGCCAGGCCGCCTATGGCGAAACCGTGGCTGAGCGCATACGCCAGTCCGTCGCCGCCCTCGATATCTCCGTCTCACCCCTGCTCAATCTGCAGCTCACCACCAGCGTGGGCGGCGCCTTCGCCCCGGTCTGGGTGCGCTCCACCGCCGATCTCTGGATCGAGCGTGCCGACACCCAGCTCTATCTGGCCAAGGCCCAGGGGCGCAACCAGGTCTGCATCGACCACCAGCAGGTCATCTCCGTCAGCGCAGAAGAAAAAAGTCTGCTGTTCGGCAGCCTGGCCGCTGTAGAGAGTGCCTGGGGTGAACTGGGCGACAACCATACACCGAGGTTCAGCTGATGAGCGAGGAACTGAACAAGGACAAGCTGGTCCCCCCGCCCGTGCCCCTCAAGCCCCTGGGCAAGGTGCTGGCCATCACCAGTGGCAAGGGCGGCGTGGGCAAGACCTTTGTCTCTGCCAATCTGGCGGCCGCGCTGGCGCGTCGCGGCCTGCGTGTGCTGGTGCTCGACGCCGACCTGGGCCTGGCCAACCTGGATGTGGTGCTCAACCTCTATCCCAAGACCACGCTGCACGACGTCTTCACCGGCAAGGCCAAGCTGGAGGAGGCCATCATCAAGGCCCCGGGCGGCTTCTCGGTGCTGCTGGCCGGATCGGGCATGGTCGAGTACTCCCGCCTCACCCCCGAGGTGCGCGACGAATTCCTGCGCGTGATGGAAAGCCTGGTGCCGCGTTTCGACGTCGTGCTGCTCGACACCGGCGCGGGGATCTCCGACGTGGTGCTGTTCGCCGTGTCACTGGCGTCCGAGGTGCTGCTGGTCGTCACGCCCGAGCCGACCTCGCTGACCGACGCCTACGCCACCATCAAGGTGCTGGTGGGCCAGCAGAAACGTCAGAACATCCGCATGATCGTCAACCAGACGGCGCGCCCCGGCGATGGCCGCGCCATCACCGTGCAGCTGCAACAGGTGGTGGACCGCTTCGTGCCGGGCGAACCGGGCAAACCGGTCAAGCTGGTGCATGTGGGCGACATCCCGGTCGACCCCTCGGTGCGCCAGGCCATCATGCGCCGTCAGCTGCTGATGCAGGTCACGCCGGGCTGCCCGGCCGGCCTGGCCCTGGTGCAGCTGGCCGGCAAGATCGAGGACACGGTCATCCCCAAGAACAGCTGAGGCGGCCTGCGCCGTCTCAACCGAGGACGCCACGAGCGCCGTCGTTTAACTACGACCGATGATCGAGGCCGTCGCCATCAGCTCCTCGAGCAAGGCCAGCGAGACCTTGCCTGATACGGCATAGGGATCGAGCTCCGGCTTCTCGGAGTACTTCAGCAGGACCGAGGTGTTGATGCGCGAGAGGTTGACCTGCCCCATGGTCCAGCCGCCAAAGCGGCGCTCGCTGATTTCCTCGTAGTGCAGGAGTACCACATCCTTGTGACGCGCGTCACGCTGGATATGGCCATAGAGGTCGCTGACGGCAACCCGGCCACCCTCGATGGCCTGCAGGAAAATCCCGCCGCCGTAACAGAGGATGCCGGTGATGCCGCAGGTCGGGTTGTACTGGCGCGACTGCGCCAGAATCTTCTCGATGGCTTCGGGGCCGGTGTCGACGGCACGGCTGGCGTAAAGCAGGCGGACTAGCATCTTCAAGACCTTTGCGGAATCAGTGACAGGAATTCTCGGCGCAGGTTCGGGTCCTTCAGGAACACACCACGCATGACCGAATTGATCATCTTGCTGTCCATGTCCTTGACCCCGCGCCAGGCCATGCAGTAGTGGCTGGCCTCCATCACGATGGCCAGGCCGTCGGGCTGGGTCTTTTCCTGGATCAGGTCGGCCAGCTGCACCACGGCCTCTTCCTGGATCTGGGGCCGGCCCATGATCCATTCGGCCAGACGTGCGTACTTGGACAGGCCGATCACATTGGTGTGCTCGTTGGGCATGACACCGATCCAGATCTTCCCGATCACCGGGCAGAAGTGGTGCGAACAGGCGCTGCGCACCGTGATCGGCCCGACGATCATCAGCTCGTTCAGGTGCTCGGCATTGGGAAATTCGGTGATGCTGGGCGCATGCACATACCGTCCCCGGAACACTTCGTTCACGTACATCTTGGCAACGCGGCGTGCCGTGTTGTCGGTGTTGTGGTCGTTCTCGGTATCGATCACCAGGCTGTCGAGGACATGCTGCATCTTGTGCTCGACCTCGTCGAGCAGTTTCTCCAGCTCACCGGGCTCGATGAAGTCGGCGATGTTGTCGTTGGCATAGAAACGCCGCCGCGCGGCCTGCAGCCGCTCCCGGATCTTCACGGAGACTGGCGTACCTTCGTTGGCGGCATCCGTCGGGGCTAGGGGGCTCAGGCTATTCTTCAGCATGGCGCTATGGTACCAGCGATTGCAATACCCCCATACCTGGCTCAGACTCAGTCCTGACAAGCCACGCAAGCTATCAAATCAATAGCGACGACCGATCAGGAAGAGGGCGACGCGCAGCGCACCGAAAGCCAGCCGGTCCAGCAGGCGCTGCTGCCAGGGCCGGTGCGCGTACTCCTGCGGAGCAATGCGACGACCCTCGTGGTCCATGGCCTGGATCAGGCGTGTGCGCAGCTGCTGCGCAAAGGCCGCCTCGTCGATCACCACATTGGCCTCACGCGCCAGCAACAGACTCAGCGGATCGAGGTTGGACGAACCGACCGTGGCCCAGCGGCCGTCGATCACCGCCACTTTGGCATGCAGGAAGCTGGGCGAGTACTCGTGGATCTCCACCCCGGCACGCAGCAGCGGTGCGTAGACCGGCCGTACGGCATGGAACTGCATGAAGTATTCATAGCGCCCCTGCAGCAGCAGGCGCACGCGCACGCCGCGCTGGGCCGCGAGCACCAGTGCCCGGCGCAGCTTGCGTCCGGGCAGGAAATAGGCGTTGGCGATCAGGATCTCCTCGTGCGCTTCCGCGATGGCCTTGCGGTAGGCTTTCTCGATGCGGGTCCGGCAGCGCAGGTTGTCGCGCAGCAGCAAGGCGGCACGCCATCCCGTGGGCCGGCCGGCAGCCGCAGCAGGGGTGTGCGAGGCATCGAGCCGTTGCCGCTCCTGCTCCAGCATGCGCCAGGCCGTGGCCCAGTCGGCTTCGAGCGCCTTGCGGGCCGCCTGCAGCCGCCACCAGAATTGCACCATGACCTCGTGCACTTCACGCACCAGCGGACCGGTCACTCGCACGGCGAAGTCGAGCCGTGGTGCCGACAGGACACCGTGGTTGGGGTCGTACCAGTCGTCCAGCACATTGATGCCACCGCAGAAGGCCACCCGCCCGTCCACCACGCAGAGCTTGCGGTGCAGGCGACGCCAGCGGCTCGGGATCAGCAGGCCGAGCCGGCCCAGGGGCTGGAAGATGCGCCACTGCACGCCGGCGGCGTCCAGGCGCTGCACCCATCCGGGCGGCAGCGCCGGTGTGCCCACGCCGTCCATCACGAGGTGGACCGCGACGCCGCGGCGCGCAGCCTGGGCCAGCACCTCGACCATCTGCTCGCCGGCGGTATCCGCCGCGAAGATGTAGGTTTCCAGCCGCACCTCGCGTGCACTGCGCCCGATGGCATCGACCAGGGCCGGGAAAAGCTCCGCCCAGCCCTGCAGCAGATGGACATGGTGACCTGCTTGCATGGGGGGCAGGCGCCGGTCCCTCATGTCGGAAGGCCGAATTCGGCAATCAGGGGGAGGTGATCCGACATGCGCCACCAGATCCGGCCGCGCGGCACTTCGACCCGCTGGGGGTGCAGGCCGCGGGCATAGACGTAATCGAGCTGCACCAGGGGCAGCCGGGACGGAAAAGTCGGGTGCTTCGCCGGCCGGCAGGTCTGCAGGCCCATGGCCGCAAAATGCCGGTGGACACGCTCGCCCCAGTCGTTGAAGTCGCCCGCCACGATCAGCGGGGCATCGGCCGGCACCTCGCGCGCGATGTAGCGGTCCAGCTGGGCGGCCTGCCGTTCGCGGCTGGCCCGGATCAAGCCGAGATGCACCACGATCACGTGCAGGGCCCGGCCCTCCACCACCACCTCGCTGTGCAGCAGGCCACGCTGCTCGAAACGGTGGTCGGACATGTCCTCGTGCTGGTGCGCCAGCACGGGCCAGCGCGACAGCATGGCGTTGCCGTGCTCGCCGTGGCGCGTGTAGGCGTTGGTCCGGTAGACGGCCTCGTACCCTTCCGGCGCCAGAAAATCGGCCTGCGGCATCTCGGGCCAACGGCTGAAATACTCTTCCTCGCGCCGGTGCAGCTTGCGCACCTCCTGCAGACAGATGATGTCCGCGTCGAGCTGCTCCACCGCCAGCCCGAGGTTGTGGATCTCCAGCCGCCGGCGCATCCCCAGACCCTGCACGCCCTTGTGGATGTTGTAGGTGGCAACGCGCAAGGTCTGCATGGTGTCAGCTCGGGAGCCCGTCCTTGGCAAAGCGCGGCAGCATGAGACAGGCCTCGGCATTGCTGGGCGACGCGCATTGTTCGGCGGCCGCGCGCCAGGGCAGCCAGCACCAGGCGGTGTGCTCACGCGGGCTCAGGCGTACGGGCGTGCCTGGCGGAACGCAGAGGCTGAACAGGTGCTCGGTGTTGTGGATCACGCCGGGCGCATAACGCCAGCGCCACCCGGGATAGATCTCGTAGACATTCTCCAGGTCCCAATCGCGCAACACATGGCCGGGCGCACGCGCATCGATGCCGGTTTCCTCGGCGATCTCGCGTACCGCGGTGGCCTCGTAGGGCTCGTCCACATGGTCCCTGGATCCGGTGACCGACTGCCAGTAGTCCTCGGCATCGGCGCGCCGGATCAGCAACACGTCCAGGGCTGGGGTGTGCACCACGACCAGCACCGATTGCGGAATTTTGTAGCTTGGCGTATCCATGAAAAAGGGCGCTGCACCCGACGTGCAGCGCCCTTTGATTCTGCCTGAAGGCCGGTCGCGGCCTCAAGCCGCCGGCGTCGGATTGCGCAGCTTGATGTGCAGTTCGCGCAACTGCTTCTCGTCCACCGGGCTCGGGGCCTGCGTGAGCAGACACTGGGCCCGCTGGGTCTTGGGGAAGGCGATCACGTCGCGGATGGACTCGGCGCCCGTCATCAGCGTAACGATGCGGTCCAGGCCGAAGGCCAGGCCGCCGTGCGGCGGGGCGCCATACTGCAGCGCGTCGAGCAGGAAGCCGAACTTGAGCTGAGCCTCCTCGGGCGTGATCTTGAGCGCGTCGAAGACCTTCTGCTGCACGTCGGCGCGGTGGATACGTACGGAGCCGCCACCGATCTCCCAGCCGTTGAGCACCATGTCGTAACCCTTGGCGATACACTTCTCGGGCGCGGTCACCATCCAGTCCTCGTGACCGTCCTTGGGGGCGGTGAAGGGGTGGTGCACGGCGGTGTAGCGCTGGGCTTCCTCGTCGAACTCGAACATGGGGAAGTCCACCACCCACATCGGGGCCCAGCGGTTCTCGAACAGGCCGTTCTTCTTGCCGAACTCGCTGTGACCGATCTTGATGCGCAGCGCGCCGATGGCGTCGTTGACGATCTTGGCCTTGTCGGCACCGAAGAAGATCAGGTCGCCGTCCTGGACGCCCGTGCGCTTGAGGATCTCGGCAATGGCCGCATCGTGCAGGTTCTTGACGATGGGCGACTGCAGGCCGTCGCGACCCTTGGCCACTTCGTTGACCTTGATCCAGGCCAGGCCCTTGGCGCCATAGATCTTGACGAACTCGGTGTAGGCATCGATCTCGCCGCGGCTCATCTCGCCGCCGCGCGGCACACGCAGGGCCACCACACGGCCGCCCTTCATCGTGGCGGGCGTGGAGAAGACCTTGAAGTCCACGTCGGCCATGACATCGGTGAGTTCGGTGAACTCGAGCTTGACGCGCAGGTCGG
>JAIERT010000060.1 GCA_019746735.1 Burkholderiaceae bacterium
TGCCCGTGAGCTCGGTGATGATGGCCTCGTCGTCCATGCCCTTCCAGGCCGCGACGCGGATGGCGCCACTGTCGAAGTGCAGGGCCAGGTCCACCAGGTACTCGACCTTGCGTGCACTCAGGCCCGCAGCGCGCATGTCGTCCACCTTGAGCTTGAGCACATTGGCTGCGCTCATGCGCTTGGGCAGGGCCGCAAAGCGGTCCCAGACCGATTGCGCGGCCTTGACCGAGATCTGCTGGCCCACGATGCTGCGCGCCAGCGTGGTGAAGGCGTCACCCCGGGTCCGCAGGCAGGCGTCCCCATGCTGCGGGATGATGCGCTTCATCACCCGATCCTTCTTCATCAGGTGCTTGCAGGCCTCGTCCCAGTAATCGGGCGTGGCAGGCTTGATGACCGAGGCCGGGCTCACTGCGCAACTTCCCACGTGGTGCCGGCTGGCGAGTCCTTGAGCACGATGCCCTGGGCCAGGAGTTCCTTGCGGATGCGATCGGCCTCCGCGAAGTTCTTCGCTGCCTTGGCCGCGGCGCGCAGATCGATCTGGACGCGGATGGCGCTCTCGTCCAAGGCCGAGCCGGCCTGGAGGAAGGTCTCCGGATCCTCCTGCAGCAGGCCCAGGCAGCCGCCCAGCGCCTTGAGCAGGCCGGCGAGCTGGCGTGAACCGGCCTTGTTGACCTCGGTTGCGAGCTCGAAGAGCACGGCCACGGCCTCGGGCGTGCCGAAATCCTCGTCCATCGCGGCCTTGAAGCGCGCGGCATGGGCATCGAGCCAGTCGATCTGAACTTCGACGGGCTTGACGGCCTGCAGCGCCGTGTACAGGCGTTTCAGAGCGTTGCGCGCGTCGTCCAGATGCGCATCGCTGTAGTTCAAGGGGCTGCGGTAATGCGCACGCAGGATGAAGAAGCGCACGGTCTGCGCGTCGTACTTCTGCAGGATCTCGCGGATGGTGAAGAAGTTGCCCAGGGACTTGGACATCTTCTCGTTGTCCACGCGCACGAAACCGTTGTGCATCCAGTAGCGGGCCAGCGGCTGGCCGGTGGCGCCTTCGCTCTGGGCGATCTCGTTCTCGTGGTGCGGGAACTGCAGGTCGGCGCCACCACCGTGGATGTCGAAGCTCTCGCCCAGCATCTCGCAGCTCATGGCCGAGCACTCGATATGCCAGCCAGGACGGCCCGGGCCGTAGGCACCGTCCCACTTGGCCTCCTCGGGCTCGGTGGGCTTGGCCGACTTCCAGAGCACGAAGTCCAGCGGGTCGTCCTTGCCGTCGAGCACGGCCACGCGCTCGCCGGCGCGCAGCTCGTCCAGCGACTTGCCCGAGAGCTTGCCGTAGCCCGGGAACTTGCGCACGGCGTAGTTCACGTCGCCATTCGATGCACGATAGGCCAGGCCCTTCTGTTCCAGGCGCTCGATCAGGCCCAGCATCTGTGGCACGTATTCGGTGGCGCGCGGCTCGTGATCGGGCCGGGCGATGCCCAGGGCGTCGGCGTCCTGGTGCAGGGCGTCGATCATGCGTTCGGTCAGGGCGCGGATGGTCTCGCCGTTGTCCAGCGCCCGCTTGATGATCTTGTCGTCGATGTCGGTGACGTTGCGAACATAGGTCACGCGGTAGCCGCTGGCCTTGAGCCAGCGCTGCACCACGTCGAAAGCCACCATGGCGCGCGCATGGCCCAGGTGGCAGAGGTCGTAGACCGTCATGCCGCAGACGTACATGCGGACATGACCGGTTTCCAGCGGGGTAAAGGGCTCCAGCGCACGCGACAGCGTGTTATAGATGCGAAGGCTCATGGATCAATCGGGAACCGGTGCGCAGGCAGATGAGGCAGCGGTTGCTTAAAGGGACGAGGCTACAATCGTCCGCAGTATATAGTCCCGGCCCGTTCCACAAGACCGGGTCATCCCCAGCCCCGGCGCCATGACTCCTGCCCGCGTTTTTTTCCGCCTGTTTCCCCTGCTGCTGGCCCTGCTGGCCGGGCCGATGGCCCGGGCCGATGTCTACAGCGACGTGAGCAAGCTGGTGCGCGGCGGACGCCTGGCCGAAGCCGAGACCAGTGCCGACCGTCATCTGAAGGCCAAGCCACGTGATCCGCAGATGCGCTATCTCAAAGGCCTGATCCAGCGTGACAGCGGCCGCCAGGCCGAGGCACTGGAGACTTTCACCAAGCTCACCGAGGATTTCCCCGAGCTGCCCGAGCCCTACAACGGCCTGGCCGTCATCCATGCAGCCCAGGGCGACTACGACCGTGCGCGTGCCGCGCTCGAACTGGCCATCCGCGCCAACCCCGCCTATGCCACGGCGCATGAAAACCTCGGCGATCTCTACAGCCGCCTGGCCCGTCAGTCCTATTGCAAGGCACTGCAGAACGATCCTGGCAACGGCGATCTCAAGACACGCATGGCAGCGCTCGGGATCAGTTGCCCGTGACGACAGTCCGTTCTGACGGCGCCTGCCCTGTGCCGGCCCCTCTACAATCCGGCCGTTCATGAAGCAAGGCCTCCTCTCCCCCCGCGCCCTCCTCGGACTCGCTCTCGCGGGCTTGCTGAGCCTCGCCCATGCGAACGACCAGGGCGAGATCGGCCAGTTGCTGCGCGAGGGCCGATTGGCCGAAGCCCAGACCCGGGTCGATCGTCTGCTCGCGGCCAAGCCGCGCGACCCGCAGCTGCGCCTGTACAAGGGTGTGATCCAGCGCGAGACCGGGCGCACCAACGAAGCGCTGGCTACGTTCACCAAGCTCAGCGAAGACCACCCGGAGCTGCCCGAGCCCTACAACAACCTGGCTGTGATCCACGCGGCCCAGGGTCAGTACGACAAGGCACGCGTGGCGCTGGAAAAAGCCCTGCGCACCCACCCCAGCTATGCCACGGCCCACGACAACCTGGCCGACGTCTATGCACGGCTGGCCAGCCAGGCCTACAGCAAGGCGCTGCAGCTCGACGGCGCCGCCCCCTCGCCTGCCCAGCTCGCCCTGATCCGTGACCTTGGTCCTGTCAACGGCAGTGCCCGTCCGGCCACTGTGGTGGCGGCGGCTCCGGCAACGCCCGCCGCACCCGCCCCGTCGGTGGCCAAACCTGCACCGCCGCCGCCGGCTGCTGTGAGCGCACCGGTCAAGCCCGCGGCGCCCGTGCCCGCAGCCTCGTCCCCGGCAGCTCCGGCCGATGGCGCGCGGGAGGTGGAGCAGGCCGTGCGAGCCTGGGCCCAGGCCTGGTCGGATCGGGACATGAACCGCTACCTCGCGGCCTACGACGCCCGCTTTGAAACACCAGGCCGACAGGACCGCAGCGCCTGGGAACAGGACCGACGTGCCCGCATCGTGGGCAAATCGCGCATCACGGTCCAGCTGCTGGACTTGCAGGTCACTGTCCAGGGACAGCGGGCCGTGGCAAAATTCCGCCAGGATTACAAGGCCGACACGCTGGCTGTCCTGAGCCGCAAGACGCTGGAGCTGACCCGCACGGGCAATCGCTGGCTTATCGTCAAGGAAAGTTCGGGCGGCTGAAGGGCGGCCAGCGCCCACCAAGGCCGCAGCGCCGGTCCTGCCTTGTCACGACATGAACCCTGGGTATCTCACGCCACTGTTGCTCGTCATCGCCTGCCTGCTGGCTCTGCCAGCCGAGGCGCAGACTGCGCGCGCGGCCACCCTGCCCCAGCGCTCGGCCTCGCTCAGCAGCCCGGCCACGCCCGAGAGCCGCCTGATCGAGGTCTACCGCCTCACGGGCACCGGGCAGACGCGCGAGGCGCTGCAACAGGCTGAAAGCCTGGTGCGAGACCATCCCAACTTCCAGCTCGCCCAGCTGGTCTACGGCGACCTGCTGACCACCCGCACCCGTCCCGTGCGCGATTTTGGCGACGTGCCGGCCACGCTGGCCCACGGCCCCAGTGCACAGACCCTGGCCGAGCTGCGCCACGAGTCGCAGATGCGCCTCAAGGCCCTGCGCGAGCGCCCGCCGGTCGGCACCATCCCTTCGCAGTTCCTGGCCCTGTCACCGCGCAACCGTCACGCCATCGCCATCGATGCCTCGCGCTCCCGGCTGTACCTGTTCGAGAACACCCCGCAGCAACTGAGGCTGGTGGCCGATTTCTATATCTCGGTCGGCAAGTCCGGCATCGAGAAGATGGTCGAAGGCGATGCACGCACACCGCTGGGCGTGTATTTCATCGTCAGCAACCTCGACCCCAAGTCGCTCAGCGATTTCTATGGCTCAGGCGCGCTGCCCATCAACTACCCCAATGTGCTCGACAGCAAGCGCGGCAAGACCGGTCGCGGCATCTGGCTGCACGGCACACCCCCCAACCAGTTCGCGCGCGCGCCACTGGCCTCTGATGGCTGCGTGGTGCTGTCCAACCCCGACCTGGCCTTCATCAGCCGCACGGTGGAGCCGCGCACGACACCGGTGGTGATTTCGCCACGCCTGGACTGGGTCGCGCCGCACAGCGTGCAGGCCGAGCGCAAGCCTTTCGAGGATGTGCTGGCCGCCTGGCGCAACGCCAAGTCCAGTGGGGACATGGAGCAGCTGCTGGGCTTCTACACGCCGGACTTCAACAGCTTCGGCAAGACCCTGGCCGAGTGGACACCGGCGCTGCGCAGCGAGGTGGACAAGGTCCGCGGCAAACCCATCG
Organism: Burkholderiaceae bacterium; assembly: GCA_019746735.1. Lineage (GTDB taxonomy): Bacteria > Pseudomonadota > Gammaproteobacteria > Burkholderiales > Burkholderiaceae_C > Hylemonella. Next base: position 4,613 of record JAIERT010000060.1, read on the forward strand.
AGCTCAAGGACCTGTCCTATCTGCGCTGGACCGACAACGCCGACACCATGGTCGTGACCTTCGGGGAGGTCACGCCCGGTGAACGCAGTGGCCCGACCAAGCGCCAGTACTGGATCCGCCAGGGTGGCGTCTGGAAAATTTTCTTTGAAGGAATCATTGGATGAATCTGACCCTCGTTTCCGGGCTGCGCCGCAGCCTGCTGCTGGCCGCCACCGCGCTGTTTGCCGTTTCCGCCGTGCAGGCCCAGGGCGCCGCCGCACCGCGCGTCAAGCTGGCCACCAGCGCCGGTGACATCGTGCTCGAGCTGCAGCCGGCCAAGGCCCCCAAGACGGTGGAGAACTTCCTGGCCTACGTGAAGAAGGGCCATTACAACGGCACCATCTTCCATCGCGTCATCCCCGGCTTCATGATCCAGGGCGGCGGCTTTGACAAGGCCATGGCCCAGAAGCCGACCGAGAAGCCGATCGAGAACGAAGCCACGAACGGGCTCAAGAACGACAAATACACCTTGGCCATGGCACGCACGCCGCATCCGCACTCGGCCTCGGCACAGTTCTTCATCAACGTCAACGACAACGCCTTCCTCAACCACTCCGCCCCGACCCAGCAAGGCTGGGGCTACGCCGTCTTCGGCCGCGTGGTCGAGGGCCAGGACGTGGTCGACAAGATCACCGCCGTACCGACCGGCAACCAGGGCATGCACCAGAACGTGCCCCTGACCCCCGTCATCATCAACGCGGCCGCCGTGCTGCCCTGAGAAAGCCCCCCATGAGCAATCCCCAAGTTGAACTCCAGATCACCGGCTTCGGCACCATCACGATCGAACTTGATGCGGCCAAGGCCCCCAACAGCGTGGCCAACTTCCTGGCCTATGTGAACAAGGGCCACTATGACGGCACCGTGTTTCACCGCGTCATCCCCGGCTTCATGATCCAGGGCGGCGGCTTCGCCCCCGGGATGAGCCAGAAACCCACCGACAAGCCCATCGACAACGAGGCCAACAACGGCCTGAAGAACGACAAGTACACCCTGGCCATGGCGCGCACCAACGACCCGCACTCGGCCACGGCGCAGTTCTTCATCAATGTGGCCGACAACGGCTTCCTCAACCACACTGCCCCCTCGGCCCAGGGCTGGGGCTATGCCGTGTTCGGCAAGGTCGTGGCCGGCACGGACGTGGTGGACAAGATCGCTGCCGTGAAAACCGGCCAGAAGGGTTTCCACGGCGACGTGCCCAAGGAGGATGTGGTGATCGAGAAGGCCACCGCGGTCTGATCGCGCCCCATACCATGACCCCGACCACCCCCCGGTACGCCGAGCTGCACGCCCCGGCGCACTGGCGGGTGGTCGATTTCATTTCCGATCTGCACTTGCAGGCCAGCGAGCCGCACACCGTACAAGCCTGGCGGGACTATCTTGCGGGCACCCGCGCCGACGCAGTCTTCATGCTGGGTGACCTGTTCGAGGTCTGGGTCGGCGACGACGGGCTCGACGGCGAGGACGAGGATGCGCGCTTCGAGCGCAGCTGCATCCAAGCCCTGCATACGGCCAGCGCACAACACGCGCTCTACTTCCTCCACGGTAACCGCGATTTCCTGCTGGGCGCCGAGGCCGCGCGCCGCGCCGCCTGCACCCTGCTGGACGACCCCACGGTGCTCACCTTCGGTGGCCGGCGCTGGCTGCTGAGCCATGGTGATGCCCTCTGCCTCGATGACCACGACTACCTGGCCTTCCGCGCCCAGGTCCGCACAACGGCCTGGCAGCAGGCCTTCCTGGCCCAGCCACTGGCGCAGCGCCGCCAGATTGCACGTGGCTTGCGTCAGCAGAGTGAAGAGCGCAAGCGCAGTGGCGTGGACTACGCTGATGTCGACGCACCGCTGGCCCGGCAGTGGCTGCAGCAGGCGCAGGCCGCGGAGTTGATCCACGGCCACACCCACAAACCTGCCGATCATGAACTGGGCGCCGGTCTGCGCCGCCGTGTGCTGAGCGACTGGGATCTGGAAGCGCAGCCCCCCCGCGCCGAAGTGTTGCGCCTGCAGCAGACCGGTGCCGAGGTCACCATCCAGCGGCTGCCGCTGGACCGAGCCCGCTGACGATGCGACGCTGGCTGGACCGCCTGCTGGGGCGTGACCGTCAGCCCCGCCGCCCCTTGCCCGAGGCGCTGTGGCGGGCCACGCTGGCTTCGTGCACCTATTTGCGGGAGTTGCCGCCGCCTGAGCTGGAGCGCCTGCGCGAGCTCGCGACACTCTTTCTCGAGGACAAGGAATTTCACGGCGCCCAAGGCCTGCAGATCACCGATGGCATGGCCCTAACCATCGCCACCCAGGCCTGCCTGCCCGTGCTGCACTTCGGTCCGGGCGAGCAGCCGCTGGCCTGGTACGACGACTTCGTGGGCATCGTGGTGCATCCGGACGAAGTGCTGGCCCGGCGTGAGATCGTGGACGAGCATGGGGTCGTCCATGAATACGAGGAGCCCCTGGCTGGCGAAGCCATGCCCGATGGCCCCATCATGCTGAGCTGGCAGGATGTGAATGCGGCCTCCAGCGAGAGTGGCTACAACGTGGTGATCCACGAATTCGTCCACAAGCTGGACCTGCGCGATGGCGTCGCCGACGGCTGTCCGCCCCTGCCTGCGGGCTTCATGGGGCGCGCCAGTGCGCAAGCCGCTCGTGCGCACTGGCTGGCCATGCTGCAAGCCGCCTACGATGCCTTCCGGGAAGCCGTGATCAAGGCTGAACGCTTCGGCACCGATCCCACCTGGCTCGACCCCTACGGCGCGGAACACATCTCGGAGTTCTTCGCCGTGAGCAGCGAAGCCTATTTCGTCAGCCGAGCGCGCTTCGCCACTGAATTCCCCACCCTGCTGCCGCTCTTCGACGCCTGGTACCGGCCCCAAGCGCAGCGCTGAAGCTCAGCGCCTCAGCAGGACCTTGAGCGCCTGCTGCAGGCGACGGGCCGAGCCCGCGTCATGAGGTGCGGCAAAGACGCGCGCCGCGTCCTGGCCCCAGGTCTGGGCCGGCGGCGCCTCGTTGCGGCGCGTGAGCAGTTGCAGCTGCAGGGCGCGCCGGGCGTCCAGTTGCTCGGCCGGCGTCGGCACCTCGGCAGCGATCTCCAGGCGCAGCAGCGCTTCGGCAGCCTCCCCTTGGGCAGCGGCCGACAGCGCCTGTGCCCAAAGTGAACGCACGGCAGGTGTCACCCGCCCGCCCAGCTCGGTGGCCGAAGGCAGACGCGCCGCATCGCGCTGCTCCCAGCCTGCCAGCAGCTGGGTCAAGGCTTCGCCATGGGCCTGGGCGGCAAGCTTCTTGAGCACCGCCTGGGCATGCTCTGTGGCCTCGCGCTGCGCGCGGAAGGCAGCATCACCCAAGCGCGGCGTGTCACGCGGCGCACGCTCGGCACGTTCGGGGCGGCGTTCCTCGCGGCGCGGGCCGTCCCGGCGTTCGCCCGGCCGGCCGCGCGTTGCAGACGCGGCGGGCTCGGCTCGCTTCATGCCGGGCCGGTCATCCCCTCGCACGGCGACCACGGGCTTGCGCGGCTGGGCCGCGGGGGCGGGTGCTTCGGTCGGGGGGGCCACTTCAGACCCTGCCGAGCCAGCACTGGTGCTGGCCACCCCCGGCCCCTGGATCGCAGCTTCCATGGCGGCCAGGGCAGCGCGGATGGCCTGCGCATCGCCAGAGGCATTCGCGGCCTCCAGCGACTGGGCCGCGTCGAGCACGGCGCGATCGTGCGCGCTCATCGCAGATGCGGCCTGCTCACGCACGGCACTCTTACGTGCGAAGGCTTCATCGATGGGTTTGCGGAACGCGTCCCAGAGCTTCTGCTCCTGCCGCCGATCCAGCGGTACGGCATGGGCCTCGGCCTGCCAGCGCTGCTGCAAGGCCTTGACGGCATCGATGCGCAGCTGGGGCGCAGCACCGAGCTGCGTGGCTTCCTCGATCATGGCCTGGCGCCGTTGCAGGCTCTCCCTCTGGACCGCGTCCAGCGGTGCGCTGGCCGCAGCCATGGCCGCCTTCCACTGGGGCTGCAGTTCGGCAAAGGCCTTTTCGCTCAGATGACCGGCCTCGCGCCAGCGCTCGGCGAACTGGTGCAATTCGCGGCTGAAGGCCTTCCAGTCACCGCCCGCAGGCAGGGTGTGCGCGGCGGCCCAAGCCTTGACTTCCTCAATCAGGGCCAGACGCTTGGTCTTATGCTCCGCCGCCTCGGTCTTGATCTTCTCCAGCCAGGCCTCGACCACCTTGTAGGCCTGGTTGCAGGCCTCATCGAAACGCTTCCACAGCGCGTGGTTGGGCACGCCGCCCTGGTCGGTCTGCTTCCATGCCTCGCGCAGTTCACGCAGGGACTCCTGCATCTTGCGCCCGCCGAGGGCCTGGCCCTCGGGGCGGTTCAACAGGGCCTCGGCCTTGCGCACCAGCTCCTCGCGCAGCTGATCGGCGCGCCAACGCTGCCAACCCTCGAGCTCGCCGGCAGCCGCCAGCGCGGCGTGGGCCTGACGATCGAGCTGGGCATCGATGTGGCGCCCGTGCTCCTTGAGGGCCAGTCTCAGGGCCTGGGCCGCACCGGCACTGGCCTTGCCATGACCTTGCGCGATTTCCTTTTCAAGCTGGCCCAGCACCTCGCGTACGGCAGCCGTGGCCTGGGCACGCACCTCGGGATCCACCTTCGGCCTGGCCGCAGGTGCCACCACCTCCGCAGGCAGCCCGCGCGCCTGGCGCAGCTCATCGGCCCAGACCGGCACCTGCGGCAGGGGGGCCGCCGGATCGACCGCAGCCGCACGGGCCTGGGCCAGCGCAGCGCTGAAGGCCTCCCAGACCAGGGTCAGCTGGGCGCGCGAAGCTTCGAGTTGCGGCGCGAAGCGCAAGTCGATGCTGCCCCATTGCATCTCCTGCGGGAGGACGGCCGCCTCGGCCTGCCAGGCGGCTATATCGGTCGCCAGGCTTTCAGCCGCAGTCTGCGCGTCCAGCCAGGACTTGGTGGACAGCACCTCGATGCGCTGGGCCAGCAGCACCGCGGCCTCACGCTGAACCTGAGCCCGATGTTGCAGATCCTCGATGGCCTTGATGCGGTCGGCCAAACGCAGCTTGAGGGCGGCCAGAGGTTCGCGGCTCAGCGGGGCCCCCGCCTTGGCCGCATCACGCTGCCAGGCCAGGGCGTCGGCCACGTTGACCCGGGTCGCCGAGAGCAGGGCCTCGGCTTTCTGGGCCCATTCGAGCGCCATGCCTTCCTGATCACGCTGCCGCTTGAACTCGTCAAGCTTCTCGCGCAGCAGTTTGGCCGCGCCCTTGTCCTTGACGCTGAGTTCGCGATACACCTGCTGCATCTGCTCCGCCGCAGGTTCGCTCTGCAGCCAGGCCCGCACACGCGCGGCCCGCTCCCCCGCCGTCGACGCCGAAAACGCGCCGCCTGTGAGTTCGTCCAGGGCCTGGGTATCGTGGCGGGCGGGAGAAGAAGCGGAAGAGGGCACGGCAAACTCGATGAACAAAAATGACAGACGCCGATTGTCGCCGCCATTTGGCGCTCTGCGACAGGCTCGCGCGCATCACTGCATAGAAAGAGAAAGCCCGGTCGGGTGGTAGGAACCAGCCCGCCGGGCCTGACGGCGGGCTGCAAGCCCATGCCGTCTGGGTATCGCAAAGGGGAGAGTCGGGTCCCGCAATGCGATGGAGGCAAGAGATTGCCCCCAAGATTGCCAGTTTGGCGCTGGCACCTGCACCCTGCAGGTGCGTGCCGGCTACTTCCAGCAAAGGTTGCCTGATGTGACAGGCACATGGAGTCTAGTGCCCAGTCTCCCGGATTCAAATCCCTGTATCAATGACTTCGGGCTGGCTGATTGACTGGCCGGCATCAGTTCCGGCAGACCGGCAAAGCCACTGCGGCGGGTACTGTTACAAAATACAGTAGAGCTCATGTCTGGTCTGACATGGTTTTCCTAAGTCATTGATTTATTTGAATATTCAAAATTATTTCTATAGCTCAGGCCGCCCCTATATATTGAATAACGATAATTAAATTGATTTAATATTATTGATTGTCTATATATCAGGTCTTACAATTCGTTTCACCCCGAATTCGGGATTACCCGAACCCCGCTGCCGACCCCGGCATATCGGATCCCGCACCGGCCTCACGTCTGCCGGTCGATCCAGATGGCGTACCAACCCAGACGTGGCCTTGCTGCATGGCTTCTGTGCCCCCCACAGCGCCAGAACGCAGGCTACGCGAGAAGAGGAAGTGCTATGACAGCGTTACAAGAAATGGGCCAGGGCCTGCGAACCATCGCACGCCAGATCTCCCAGATGTTCTTTGCCACCATCCACAACGGCTTCGCGCTGCTGGGGCTGGCGGTGCTCTTTGCCACCATCGCCCTGACGGCACGGCCCGAACTGCGCCAGGCCGGCGAGACCCAGCTCCTGGGCTGGCTGCACAACCGGCACTTCGGACTCCCCTCCGCCGAGGTCGAGCCCGTGGCCGTGGAGCGTGCAACTGCGGTCCACCCCAAGGAGCTCAGCAAGCAGCAGGCCGCGGTGGCCTATTGGCTCAGCAAGAAATACCGCGTGGCGCCCGAGCCGCTCTCGGCCCTGGTGCTGGAAGCCTATGAGATTGGACGCCGCACCGACATCGACCCGCTGCTGCTGCTGTCGGTCATGGCCATCGAATCGGGTTTCAACCCCTTTGCCCAGAGCCCCGTTGGCGCCCAGGGCCTGATGCAGGTGATGACCCGTGTCCACAGTGACAAGTACGAGCCCTTTGGCGGACAGCTGGCCGCCTTCGACCCGGTGACCAACCTGCGCGTCGGCGCCCGCGTGCTGCACGAGTACATCCAGCGTGACGGCTCGATCGAGGGCGGCCTGCGCCGCTATGTCGGCGCCGCCCATCTGCCCAACGACGGCGGCTATGTGGCCAAGGTCATGGCCGAGCATGGCCGCCTGACCCAGGTGGCCGGCGGCCGGCCCGTGCCCACCCATACGGCCCAGCCCATCCCGGTCAACGCCCCGGCCAAGCCGGCAGGCGACGAGACCCTGGTCCTGCTCAACTCCTGAGACAGCCCTGGGGCGGGGCCGCTCTCCGCTACACTAGCCAGGCACGCGACTGGCGATAGGCGCGTCCGCCCTGGAGGCTGACGCAGCTGACGTGGACCACCACCGGGGAGCGTGCCACGGGACCCACCAGGTGGGTCCGGTGTTCAGCCGTTCGCCTGGGCAGCCCCCGATCCGCCGGGGACCAGTGTTTCTTCCGACCGCCATGTACAACCGCAACATCCTCGTCGAACAAACCGACCCCGAACTCTGGGCTGCCATCCAGGCCGAAAACGCCCGCCAAGAACACCACATCGAGCTGATCGCCAGCGAGAACTACGCCTCGCCCGCCGTCATGGCCGCGCAAGGCACCCAGCTCACCAACAAGTACGCCGAGGGTTACCCGGGCAAGCGCTACTACGGCGGTTGCGAGCACGTGGACGTGGCAGAACAACTGGCCATCGACCGCGTCAAGGCCATCTTCGGCGCCGACGCCGCCAATGTGCAGCCGCACTGCGGCGCCTCGGCCAACGAGGCCGTCTTCCTGGCCTTCCTCAAGCCGGGCGACACCATCATGGGCATGAGCCTGGCCGAAGGCGGTCACCTGACGCACGGCATGGCACTCAATATGAGCGGCAAGTGGTTCAACGTTGTCTCCTACGGCCTCAACGCCAAGGAAGAGATCGACTACGACGCGATGGAGAAGAAGGCGCACGAGACCAGGCCCAAGCTGATCATCGCCGGCGCCTCGGCCTACAGCCTGCACATCGACTTCGCGCGCTTCGCCAAGGTGGCCAAGGACGTGGGTGCCATCTTCATGGTCGACATGGCGCACTACGCCGGCCTGATCGCCGCGGGCGTCTACCCCAACCCCGTACCGCATGCCGACGTCGTGACCTCCACCACGCACAAGAGCCTGCGCGGCCCGCGCGGCGGCATCATCCTGATGAAGGCCGAGCACGAGAAGGCCATCAACAGCGCCATCTTCCCCGGCCTGCAGGGCGGCCCGCTGATGCACGTGATCGCGGCCAAGGCCGTGGCCTTCAAGGAAGCCATGGACCCGGCGTTCAAGATCTACCAGCAGCAGGTCGTGACGAACGCGCGCATTGTGGCCGAGACGCTGACCCAGCGCGGCCTGCGCATCGTCAGCGGCGGCACGCAAAGCCACGTCATGCTGGTGGACCTGCGCTCCAAGGGCATCACGGGCAAGGAAGCTGAGGCCGTGCTGGGTTCCGCCCACATGACCATCAACAAGAACGCCATCCCCAACGACCCGGAAAAGCCCATGGTCACCAGCGGCGTGCGTGTCGGCACACCGGCCATGACGACCCGCGGCTTCAAGGATGAGGAAGCGCGCATGACGGCCAACCTGATCGCCGACGTGCTGGACAAGCCGCGCGACGAGGCCAACATCGCCGCCGTGCGCGCCAAGGTCAACGCGCTGACCGCCCGCTTCCCGGTCTACAAGTAAGACCCCCGATGAAATGCCCCTTCTGCGGAAACTCTGAGACCCAGGTCGTCGAGACCCGGATTTCAGAGGACGGGGATTTCATCCGCAGGCGCCGCCAGTGCGGCACCTGCGAGAAGCGTTTCACCACCTACGAGCGACCGGACGTCAATTTCCCGTCCATCGTCAAGAAGGACGGTCGACGCATCGAGTACGAGCGCGCCAAGCTGCTGGCCTCCATGCAGCTGGCCCTGCGCAAGCGCCCGGTCAGCACCGAGCAGATCGACAGCGCCATGGAGCGTATCGAAGAGAAACTGCTGAACCTCGGCCTGCGCGAGGTGCCCTCGGCCCGCATCGGTGAACTCGTGATGCGCGAGCTCAAGAAGCTCGACAAGGTCGCCTATGTGCGCTTTGCCAGCGTCTATCGCAGCTTCGAGGACATCGACGAATTCAAGACGCTGGTGGATGAGGTCAGGCGCTAGCCAGACTGACGCCTGAGATTTCTGTTATTTCCAGCAATCCTGAACCGTAGGACCCGTAGCACTACGACCCTTCACACCCGTATTGGTGAGCGTGAGGTTGCCGCATTTATCGTTACCCAGCAGCGTTGCCGTCAGCGTGTAGGAGTTCAAGGTCGCTGCGACACTCAGCGTATAGCGAGGGGAGTTCGCCGGGATATTTTGCAGTCGTGCAGGCAGCGCAGGATTCACCAAACCAGCGGCATCCGTTGTGTAACGGCTGTTTGCTGCATAAAAGCGCTCCATAAACTGTTGGGCCTCAAGCAAAGCCGTCCGGGCCTCTGATCGATACCCGCGATTGAGATACTCCGTATAGCTCGGATAGGCGATCGCACCCAGGATACCAATGATCGCTACGACGATCATTACCTCTATCAACGTGAATCCCGTCGCACGACGAAGCCGTAGCTTAGGGCTGTAAGTGAAAGCTCTCATGAATGCTGTCCCTGGCAAATGAGTTAACGGATAGGGGGGTTGATGATACGTCGCCACACCCGGTCACGAATTGCACGGGTAGCGGTTGGGTCATCATCTTCGATACAGGCCAGCATCTGACCCGTCGTGTTCTGGAAACTGGTGAGGCGTGTGCCGGGAGGGCATTTACCGGGTATACCCACGCCAGTCCCCGTGCCCATTGCACCACGGACGATCGCATCGATACCGTCAGCATTGGTGGCAAAGCCTGCGACTGCCGCGTCAGATGAGTTAACGACGCCATCACCATTGGTGTCGTAAGTCCGTGTATTCGGGTTAGCACCGATATCAGGATTGAGGGTGAAGTTGATACCGGTTCCGACCGAGGCCTCGCAGGCGACCAGGCTGCGCGAAGGTGAAATGGTCGAAAGGAATGCCACCTTGGAAGACGCCTTCAGCGGCGGGTAGACCATTCGCAAGCCAGCGACAACATCCAAATCCATAGCCCATCCCCGCTGGGAGGTCCAATTGACATCCGCACCGGCAACCGAATAGAAGGTGGCGCCACCGGCACCGCTGACGGCGGTTACAGTCCGCGAGGTCAGCACAGTGCGCGTCATCGGGCGTGGAATGGTGTCTGCCTCCTTATCCCAGACACTGTAAATTGATTGCACGGCAACCGAATTAGCGTCCGTCTCTGTTTCGAGGACACCAGTGCCAAACATCACCATACGCCCGCCACGAGTGGTGTCGAACACGACAGGGCCCTGGGTGATCGGCTGCGATGTACCACCGGTGCTCGTGGCTGTGAAGAAAGGCGTTCCGCCCGACACAACAAACCGACTCGGCGCCGTGGCGCTGTATTCCAGGCGCCAGAGCTGGCCTTTGTAGTCGCCAGCATAAAGCATTGTGATCTGGCCACTGCTGTTACGAACCAATCCAATACCCCCCAACCCACTGGAGCCAGTAGGGTCAACAGTCAGAGTCTGTGCCAGCCCCGTTGATAGGTTGACCACAAACAAGACCGCGTTGCCAGCATCACTGAAGCGCCCATTCCCGAAAATAGCAACCCATTCACCATTGGGCAGTACACCAACCTGAACAGGGGCAATGATGTGACCGAGATCTGGATAGTTAGTGTTCGATATCTCCCAGCGGATGCTGGAGGCGCCAAGACTGTCGCTATTGGTGACGTCCACTGCAAAGACCGCTCTGCCGCCCGCACCCAAAGTTCCCACTAGGTAATTGCGCCAGCTCGGCGCCGTTTCACCGGGTGCAGGGATGTAGGCATCTGTCTCCACCAGGGGCCCATCAACGAAGTACTGGTGATAAAGCGCCGATGTGCCGTAGTTCTTGTCCGCCAGCTTGTGGAGGTTAGCGTAAACCGCACGGGGGACGTAGGCAAAGATCTCCCGACCATCGGTGTCCACATCGGCGCCTCGCGTGTCTTTGAACGCATGCAGCATGCCGTCGTTGCTCCCCACGAACAACACGGCAGGTCGTGCGGCCTTTTGCGTCAGGAAAGTGGAGTAGGGTGCGCCGCCGCCTTGGGTAGCGGGCAGGTTGATGTAGCCCAGATTCACGCCGTCTTTGACGAGGACCGGCGTGGAATTCACGAAATCGCCGAGTGCGGATTCGCGCTCACGAAAAGGCTGTCCGTCACCTTCCTTGCTACGGTCGCCCCGCAGAAAGTTGACGAAATCGGTGGTGTGCGTTGCCGCAACAGCGCCCAGCGCGCCCTGGTTGTCTGGCCCCATAGCAGCCCAATTGAAAAGGACGGCCTGAGGGGGAGATGTATCGGTACGCCACGTGTAGATATTCCGACTACCGAAAGCCGGGAGTTTTGATGCGGCACGCCAAACCGTCGCGCCTGCCTGACCCAAAGCATCCAGAACCTGGGCTTGGATATCCCCCGCCCACGTGCCTGTCTGGTAGACCGGAACGTACTTGCGGTTGCCTGCCTCCAGCGTGGTCGAAGCCGTTGCCACGCCGGCCTCACGTAACTCCCGCGAAAGCGCTTGACCGACAGACGAGCGAATCGCATCCGAAAGCTCCGTCGGGTCCTTGGCACTGATGTAATTGCCCCGGCTGTTCAAAGCCGCGTGCCAAAGATCGTCGATCTGATCTGAGCCTGTCCAGTTCTTCGTACCGGCTTCCAGTGCCGGCAGGTCAGTTTCAGGGTTCAAGGTCCCTCGAACCCCAAGGCCGACGGTGAAATTCACCATGTGCTGCCAGAAGGCAGGATTCTCCGACGAGGGAACCACGGTATTGTTCAGGTCCGTTCTCAGGTCTGTCTTCCAGTACTCCATTGCATAGTCCGCAAGCGTGTTGGAGGTACCGTCCCGATAAGGTGTTGCCGGGATGTACTGATACGAACGTCCAGGGCCCGTAATGACAGAGCCATTGGTGTTGTCGGAATTGCCAACAGAAGTCGTCGTGGCGTTCCAGTAACCGTCGGTGACCATGATGTGGTACGCACGTCGGCACGACTTGTCTGTGGTGGTGTTGACAGAACCTGGATTGTCAGACCAAGGGCCGCGACTGTCGCTGCGCTTGTAGTACTCACCGACCAAACGCATGGCGCGTGGCAATGGCGTTCCGCCGTTTGCCCGGAGTTGATAAACCCAGTTGAAAAGATTGGTCTTGGTCGTTGAGCTGAAGTCCCTGACTCCGGCTTCAATCACCGCTGTATTAACGCCATCAATCGACGACTCTGTTGCCTTGTTAATACGTCCCCAACCCAGTCGGAATGTATCTTCTGAAAGAGCAAAAGCCTCACCAATGGAACCACGAGCGAGCAGATTCCGAGTCCGATAATAAGTAAACCAGTTGGCGTAATTCTGGCGCTCCTCATCACGCGTACACACAGTGCCTGCGCAATCCGTGCGCGCAGGGTATTTGGTGTATGTCGTCGTGGATGACGCGTTGATGCTGAACTCGTCGTAGTTCGATGCGTTGGTCGGATCGAGATACGCACCACCCGATTTTTTCAATCTGAAGTAGAGACCAGGATCATAGGTTTCGTCATTCCGAGAACAATCACTACGGCTATCCCTGTAGCACCATGTCGTATCAACGACACGAATATTGGTCAAATTGATAGTCCCCCCCCCTGTCGGATCCATAGGATCTCGGAAAGCGGCAGTGACCGGAGAGTTGGCCATACGGCCACCTGTAGCCGTGGGCCAGGGCCGATACCGTACCTCCGGGTTGTAATAAATGGTATTGGTATCCGGGGACCGCATCAGCTTCTGCCGATAGTTCGAGGTACCTGGCTGAGCTGCTACCGTCCCAATGAAAAATGCCGCAAGCGTCGCGTCATCCCCCGGATCCATTCGGACCGAATTACCCCCCACAGGACTTGCAACGGAGAAGGAGCCGACAAAGATCGTCGTCTCGGGCATATGCTGGAACATCATGGAGCCCGAATCGTCCATGGTGAGAACGATATTCGGCTTCACGCCCCCACCATCGCGACTTGTCAAAGGAAATTGTGCCGGGCCAGTTTGCGCAATCGCCGCGTTTGCTGCACAAAGCGCCAGGACAAAGCCTGCCTGGAAGACAGATAGTTTTGAGTCAGCCATCATGTTTCTCCTGCTCAGTTGAGCACCACTGTCGATTGAAGCCAAATCACAGAACCATTTACCGTGACGCCGCCAGCGCCAGAACGGTAGTCGGGACTGAAGCCGCGCGCCGTGATGACATAAGCCAGATTGCCATCCGTCATCACCTGCTTCTCTACAACGCACTCCGGAAGCGTACTCGGGCGGAAAGCGCTGTCCGCAGACTTGATCTGATTTTCAGGCAGCGTGGTCTTGGAGGCTGAGGCGCCGCCAGCGCCAGTCCAGCTTCCAGCTTGACTCCAAGCCGGCGTCGCGCCCACAGCGGTTTGAACAATGTTGACCTCAGCCAGGGTCGCGACACGGCTGGACTCGGGTTTTCCCAGCTCGGTTTCGCAGAAACGCAAGGCCGCCTCCGCATACTGCTGCGCAAGGTACTGGACACGGATGTTGTTGGTCAGTTTCTCGCTTGAGGTCGCGTTCCGGATGGTCGCAGCAGATGTGATGCCAATGATGACAAGCATCATCATGACGATGATGAGAGAGACGCCACGCTCCTCTCTGGGTCTCGCGGACGGAAAGTGCTGGGGCAATTTGCGGAAATACATAAACAACCTCAAAAAGCCATCTTGTTACGCAGAGTCGTGGTCGTGAAGTAGGCACGACGCGCATATCGATCGGCCGACGACTGCTGGACACCATCACAATCCAGATAAGTCAGCACATCTTCACTATCCAATACGGCCTCTGTACTGCGCATCAGAAGACAGGTGCGGACACTGAGGACCCGCCCCCAGTCCGCAACGCCTGATGCGGTCACATAGCGAACAATCTGCCGAGGATTGGCTGCGTTGGCTTCACCGTACCAGATGCGCAACGCCTCAACGTTATCAACCAGTGGTTGTCCTGCCGCTCCTTGCTGGCTTGCACAGTAGAGTTCGGACTTCCCGGCTGCACTCGCCGAAAGGTAGTAACGATTGTGGGCGATGTAGTAGGTTGCCGTACCAGCTCCCGTAGCGGGCAAGGAATTCCCAACACAGTCGGACGGCAAGTTGGCAGCCGTCGGAACGGTGTTCGTCAGATCCGCCTCGTAGACGATTTCGATGACATGATCCGCACTACCAGCGGGTGCGCACACGGCAGCATCCCAGGGAGCCAACTGATTGCGACGCGCGACAACATCCAATCCCCGTTCACAGCCAAACACGGGACGATCAGAGTAACTGCGCGTAAAGGTGGAACTCCCAGAGACGCCGGTCGGCTGAGCATATCCCGCGAGCAGCAAGTCTCGGTTCAACAAGGTCATCGCGATCTGAGCGCTTTCATTCATCTCCGCATAGGCAGCCTGAATCTTGCTTGTCTTGCCAGAGCCCAAATAACTGACCAAAACTGCTCCCACGACGACCAGGCCAATAACCATCGAGACAAGTACCTCGATGATCGAGACACCACGAACTCTGGACCTATAAACCGCGCGTCTCATAAGTTAATCCTGAAATAGCTACAGCGAACACTGGTGTCAGCACCAAGATTCAGCCCTGCAGGGCACTCCCCCACCGCAGCTGGCGCCTCGTCGGCATTTGCCACAGAGGGATCCCGCCAGGCAATCCACAGATCCATGGCCACCTGAGCGTTCTGACGGGCAAGGAACACAGATCCTTCCGGCAATTGGTTACGTACCAAGATACGCCACTGCGCGAGATCCAGCGCCGCGATCTGAGCGGGAGTGCAGTTGCTGGCCCCCAAATTGCACAACTCCCCTGGCAGCGTCGGCGCTGCCGCCTGAGCAGCAAAATCATCTGTGTAGTCGTAGTTACCAGCGAAGAAACCCGTCGCCGGGGGTGTGCTTACCCCTTTGTTGGCGCGAATCCTCTCGCCCATGTCATTCGCCAGCTGGGCGGCCGTTGCTCGGTACTGCGACATCTTGGTGTAGCGTACCGACGACGCATTGACCCCCGCAAGCGCCAGCAAGGCAAACGACGCCAGAACGATGGATACAAGCACCTCAATCATCGTGGCGCCCTTGTGGCGAGAACTGGTCGGCATGTTCAGCTGCATGATGTCGCCCCCGCTGTCTTGACATAGGCTCGCCCTTGATTGGAAACGCATACGAGACGCGCATCTCCGTCTCCCAAGGGGGTGAAGGTGAAGGTTTGCGCCGCCGCTCTGGCCCAACCGGTCGGTTGATAAGTAATCGCAAGGGCCGCCGCAGATGTGTTGACTGACGCGAGGTTGGGAAAAGCATCCTGCACCCGAACCACGACGTCGGACGCGTCCACCGATCCATCTCCATCATCGTCAATGAATACGATCCATCCATCCTTCCAGCTGGCAACGGCCGCGCAGGATGTTCCGTTGGTGGAGCTGCACATGCTGACCCTGGTCGTCCTCTTGATGGCCTCGGAACGGGCGAAGCGCAGATCCAGCGCCATCGCATCGACAGCCGCCTGCACGCTACGCTTGGTCAAAAACGTGCGAAAACTAGGCACGGCCAATGACATCAGGACCGAAGCGACTGCCACAACAATCAGCAACTCGACCAGCGTGAAACCAGATTGACGGTTTTTCATGTCTGAGAGCTTATCTTTCGGTGTATCCGGGAACAGAGGCGCCCGATGAATGGCTCAAACGGAACGCCAGGCGGTAGACTACCTTTCCAGCGGCGTTACTTTTTCACACTCCCATGCTCACGCACGCCCTCACTCTCGCCTCCCAGTCCCTCCGCCTGACCTCCCCCAACCCCCGGGTCGGCTGCGTCATCGTCGGGACCGATGGGCAGGTCTTGGGCCAGGGGCACACCCAGCGCGCTGGCGGGCCGCATGCCGAGATCATGGCCCTGCGGGATGCGGCCGAACGCGGGCACCCGGTGCAAGGTGCCACGGTCTACGTCACGCTGGAGCCTTGTGCTCACCAGGGTCGCACCGGGCCTTGCTGCGATGCGCTGGTCGCGGCCGGGGTGGGCAAGGTGGTGGCCTCGCTCGAGGACCCCAACCCCCGCGTGGCCGGCCAGGGTTTTGCCCGTCTGCGCGCGGCCGGCATCGAGGTAGAGGTCGGTCCGGGCGCAGCGGAGTCCCGGGAACTCAACATCGGCTTTTTCAGTCGCATGGTCCGCGGCACCCCCTGGGTGCGCATGAAGATCGCGGCCTCGCTCGATGGCCAGACCGCGCTGGACAACGGCGCCAGCCAGTGGATCACCTCGGAGCCCGCCCGAGCCGACGGTCATGCCTGGCGGGCCCGCGCCTGCGCGGTGCTCACAGGCATCGGCACCGTGTTGGAGGACGACCCACGTCTGGACGTGCGCCTGGTCGAGACCCCGCGCCAGCCTCATCTGGTGGTGGTCGACAGCCGGCTGGAAACACCGCTGGACGCCCGGCTGTTCATCCCCGGACGCCAGCTCCTGATCTATACCGCCGTGGACGACGCGACCCGAAAGACGGCCCTGGAAGCCAAGGGGGCCACCGTCGTCCCCTGCCCCGGCCCGGGCGGCAAGGTGGACCTGGCCGCCATGCTGCGCGACCTGGCCCGGCGTGAGATCAACGAGCTGCACGTGGAAGCCGGCCACAAGCTCAACGGCTCCCTGGTCCGCGAGGGCCTGGTGGACGAATTCCTGGTGTATCTGGCGCCCAAGCTGCTGGGATCGGGTCGCGGCATGGTCAACATCGGCCCGCTGGCCGAGCTGTCCGAGGCCGTGCCGCTGGAATTCCGGGAAACGACGCCGATCGGCCCCGATCTGCGCATCCTGGGCCGGATTCCCGGCCGGGATCGCTTCTAGCAGCAGGCCCCCGCTTTCTTTTCAGCCCGGCCCCGGCCAGGGCCATGAATCCCTGCGAAAATAGCGGCCTATGTTCACCGGCATCATCACCGGCGTGGGGCGCATCGTCGCCAGCCACGAC
>JAIERT010000165.1 GCA_019746735.1 Burkholderiaceae bacterium
AGTGGCTGGACGAACTCAAGCTGCACGACAAGCTGTTCGAGCAGATCGACGCGCGCCTGCCCAAGCAGCTGCGCGATACGCGCCAGCGCATCGAAAAACTGCTGACCGCCTGATACCGGCACGCCTCCAACAAGAAGGGGGACATGCGTCCCCCTTCTTGTTTTTATGTGGGGAGCCCGGCCTTACTGGCCGGTGAGTGCAGGTGCCGGGGTGCCTGCCCCATCTGCAAGCGCCAGGCCCCGGCTCGCGCGCAGGCCTGTCGGCTCCTGCAGTTGCAGCACAACCGCCTGGGCTTGCAGGCCCGTCGGCAGCTGGATCCGGCCGCTGGTCTTCACATAGCTGGCCACCCGCATGCGGAAGCTGCCACCCGTGGGCTGACCTTCGGGCGGGAACACCCATTGCTGCGGGCGCCCGTCCTGCAAACCGAAAAACTGAAATTCGTAGCGCCCCTCGAACAGCCGTCCAGCGTTGACCAGTTCGAACTCATAGAGCAGCTGGCCGGCCTGGCCGCCATCGCGCATGACCCGTAGCGACTGCACCCGCAGGCCTTCGACCGAACGGGCCGTGAGCAGATCCTCCGTCGGAGCGCCAGCAGGCGCCGCCACGATTTCCTGCGACGGCGAAGCGGGCTGAGGCTCGGCAGAGGATGCGGCGGCGACGGGCGGCTTGGCGGCAGCTGCAGATGGCCGCAGCGCCTGGTAACGCATGCCGGCGTAGAAGCTGGCTGCGCACAGCAGCAGCAGCAGCAAGGCCTTGAACAGGAATTGAGCCCAGACCCTCCAGCGCGGGACGGGCTCGGTGATCACGATGCTCGGCGGCATCTGTGTGAACAGGGTTCGATTGAAAGGTGACGGCACTCTGTTAAGACTCTGTAATGCTTGCGGTAGCGACTGTCTTGGACGGCCGCTCTGGCGTCCCGCAATGGCATATCGGCGTATTGTCCCGCAGACTGGCGGGATCAGGAAACTCCAGGCAAAGAAAAAGCCACCGCATGCGGTGGCTTTTCAACATGAACGCAGCAGAGGAGCTTACTCGTTCCAGATGCGGCGGCTCAGGCGCTTCAGGCGGGCAGCGATTTCGGGGCGCAGCACACGGGTCACCGGCTCGCTGGAACCCACGCCGCCACCGGTACCACCGGTCTCGATCTGCTCGTCCTCGGCACGGCTGGAAGCAGCCTGGATGTCCGCCATCACGCGGGAGTCCTTGCGGGCCAGATCCCAGAGGCGCTCATCGGCACGGCGACGCGCCACGTTCTGCGACCAGCCATCCAGGCCGGTCATCACGCGGGCCGCCAGACCACGGGCCGTCGGCGCGAGCAGGGCCAGCGCGCTGAAGCCGATCACCCACATCAGCATCCAGGCGGCCAGCAGATGGCTGTCGGCCCAGGTCTCCATCAGCTGGTCCGCCAGCACCACCAAGGTGGCCACCATGGCAGCCAGCAGCACGCCAGCCAGACTGCGGGTCGCGTTCCAGCCCTTGCGCAGGCCGTCAGCGGCAGTGACCACACGCTCGAAGCGCTCCACGCCGGGGTGGCTGGTCGAATACTCAAGGTGGACGAAACTGTTGCTCATGGGAACCTCCAGAAGAAATGATGGGCTGCGATGGGGGAATGTTAGGGTTTTCACTAGTGCGATTCAACTTTATATTATTGATACTCAATATTCATATCAGTGATGTATAGGATGTCATGGCCGGACTGAACTTTCGCACCCTGGATCTGAACCTGCTGCGGGTCTTCAACGAGGTGATGACCGAGCGCAGCCTGACAAAGGCAGCACGCAAGCTGGCGCTCACACAGCCAGCGGTCAGCAATGCATTGCGACGCCTGCGCGAGGCGCTGGATGACGAGCTCCTGCGTCGCAGCGGCCAGGGCCTGGAGCCGACGCCACGCGCCCTGGCCCTGTGGCCCACGGTGCAACAGGCCCTGCGACAGCTGCAGGAGACCCTGGCGCCCGGCAGTTTCGTCCCCGCCGAGGCCAACACCACCTTCGTGCTGGCCATGGCCGATGCCACGGCGGCCGAGCTCATTCCCGGCCTGGTCCAGGCTCTGGACCGCGAAGCCCCCGGCGTGACGATCCGCGTCGTGCCGCTGACCACCCGTGACCCGCGCCGCCTGCTGGACGAGGAAGCGGCCGATCTGGCGGTGGGTTATTTCCCCGCAGTCCTTGCCGGCCTCACCGCCCAGGCCCAGGCGGGCGAGACCGTGCCCTTCGAGCACCAGCGCCTCTATCTGACGCAGTACGTCTGCGTGATGCGCCGCGACCATCCGCTGGCAAGGGAGGAGCTCACGCTGGATCGGTATTGCACCGCCCGCCATCTGCTGGTGAGCTTCTCGGGCCGGCCCTATGGTTTCATCGACGAAGCCCTGGCGGGACTCGGCCGGCAGCGCCACATCGTGCTGACCGTCAACCAGTTCTTCACCGCGGGACGCGTGGTGGCCGGCTCGGACCTGCTCACGGTGTTGCCACGGCACTTCGTCAGCGTCACCGGCATCGCCGACCAGCTCGTGCTGCGCGAGCTGCCCTTCGCCGTGCCCGCGGTGCACGTCGACGCGCTGTGGCATCGTCGCTTGCAGCACAGCGGCGCCCATGCCTGGTTGCGCGAAGTGCTGTCGCGTCAGCCGCAACAGCGGGATACGTAAAACCCCTTCTTTTTGACCGCGGTCAATCGGTCCTACGATCGCGCCGATACACTCCGGTGTCACAGAGACAAGAAAGGACCTCTCCATGAAGATTCTTCTGGCCGTCGACGGCAGCGAATACACCAAGAAGATGCTGGCCTACCTGGCCACCCACGAAGGCCTGTTCGGTGCCGACAACAGCTACACCATCCTGACGGTGCAGCCTGCACTGCCCCCCCGCGCGCGCGCCGCCGTGGGCAAGGAAGTGGTCGACAAGTACTACTCTGAAGAGTCCGAGAAGGTGCTGGGCCCGGTGTCCAAGTTCCTGGCGCGCCACGGCATTGACGCCAAGAGCAGCTGGAAAGTCGGCCACGCGGGTGAAACCATTGCCAAGTTCGCCGACTCGGGCAAGTACGACCTGCTGGTCATGGGCTCACACGGCCACGGCGCCCTGGGCAACCTCGTGATGGGCTCGGTGGCCACCCAGGTCATCGCCCATTGCGGCGTTCCCGTGCTGCTGGTGCGCTGATAAGCGCCCTGCCTCAGCGGTCGTAGAGGACCGCTGCAGGCAGCCCGGCCAATGCGCGAAACGCAGGCCGGGCAAAGTAATACCCCTGGAACAGCTCCACGCCGAGGTCGCGTAGCGCGAGGTACTCTTCGCGCGTCTTGACCCCCTCGGCGATGACGCGCGTGCCCAGTTCGCGGCACAGCTTCATCATCGCGCCCACGATGGCACGGCGGCGCGTGTCCCGGTCCACGCCGCGGATCAGCGCCATGTCCAGCTTGACCAGATCGGTGTCGATTTCGGCCAGCAGGTTCAGCCCGGCATAGCCCGCACCAAAGTCATCGAGCGCTGTCAGGAAGCCTCGCTCCTTGTAGTGCCGCACGATTTCGCGCACGTGGTCGAGGTGGGTGATGTACTCGTTCTCCGTGAACTCGAAAATGATCTGCCGGATCGGGAAGCGATAGGTCTCGGCCGCCTCGAAGGTGGTGCGGATGCACAGCTCGGGCCGGTACACCGCGTTGGGCATGAAGTTGATGCTGATGTAGGAGTCGACACCGAGCTCGGCGGCCTGCTGGATGGCCTTGACACGGCAGGCCTGGTCGAAGGCGTAGCGGTTGTCCTCGTTGACATGGCGAAACACCTCACCGGCCGGCTCGCCCTGGGGCCCGCGCGCCAGGGCCTCCTGGGCATAGACCTTGTGCGTGCTCGCATCGAGGATGGGCTGAAAGGCCATGGCGAAGTCAAAGCCCAGGCCGGCGCCCGCGACGCACTCGGCGCAACCGATCTTGCGAAAGTTCCTCTGTTCCAGCATCCGTTCTCCTTCTTGTCCTATCAGCGTCGTACCGGCTCGGTCGCCGCACCGTCGGCGGCACCGGCCAGCGTGTCTCCCATCCACTGCCGCAGATCGGTCCACATGCGCTGGATCTCCACGTTGCGCGGCGTGAGACGCGCGCTCGGCAGTTCGATTGTTACCACAGGCATCCCTTTGTGCACACCCCCGTAATTACCCAGGGAACCGGGGAAGACGCCCAGCTGATCCAGGTAGAGACGTCCCAGGCGGCGCGGCGGCGTGGTGGGCCCGTCGAAATCGAGGATGCCGTAGGGCGCGTGGATGCTGACGATGAGATTGGGCCGGAAGCGCATCATCTCTTCGTGCAGGAAACGGGTCTCGGGCTCGCTCAAGGGCTGACGTCCCGGGAAACGCCGCGGGTCCTTGCGCGTGCGCACCTCCCAGTAGTAACTGGCGTCGCGCTCCCAGTTGGGCGTGGGGAAATTGCGGTTGAGATCGACACCGTTGGCGTTCACTCGCCGCGCCGGCTGGTCAAAGAGACCATCCGGGTTGAGCGCGGGAATGAAGCGCCAGTGCACCTGCTCGGGCTCGGCCTGCGCCAGGCGGATCCAGTGCAGCGCCACGGCGGCCGAGGACAGCTCGTCACCATGCATGCCGCCGATCACCAGCACGCGCAGGCGTGGCGTCACCGGCTGCACGTCGCGCACATAGATCGTGCGGCCGCGCACGCTGCGGCCCTCGCTGGCCTGCAGCTCGGCCGTCTGGCACAAGGCCCAGCTCACATTGGGCAGACGAGAGAAAAACTCGCCGCAGGCACGGTCGTTGGCGGCCCCATCCAGCGTGAGCGTCAACGCCGCAACGCCGGCCACCAGGCTTTTCCAGAAACACATCATTCCATTCTATTAGCGCCGTCCGGCGCCATGCGCCCGGCGCCGTCATGGCCATACGTTTCATGTACATTGTCTCCATGTCCGTTTCCCCTCCGGCGCGGCGCGCCCAGGCGCCCAGCTTCACCCCCACCGAATTCCGCAGCGCCCTCGGCATGTTTGCCACCGGGGTCACCATCGTCACTGCCCGCGCCGCCAACGGCAAGCTCGTGGGCCTGACGGCCAACTCCTTCAACTCGGTCTCGCTGTCTCCCCCGCTGGTGCTCTGGAGCCTGGCGCGCGCCGCCGGCTCCATGGCTGTGTTCAGCGCCGGCTCGCACTACGCCATCAATGTGCTGGCGGCCGACCAGCAGGCGCTGGCGCAGCGTTTTGCCGCCAAGGGCGTGGACCGCTGGGCCGGTGTGGTCCACAGTCCCGGCGTCGCCGGTGCCCCGCTGCTGGCTGGCGCGGCCGCCACCTTCGAGTGCTACAACCGCAGCCGCTACGAAGAGGGGGATCACGTGATCTTCGTCGGCGAGGTGGAGCGCTGTACCCACCGCCCAGAAGCATCGCCCCTGCTATTCCATGGCGGCAGGTTCTACGCCGAACACCCGCTCTGATCCTGCGATGAGCCCGCGCAAGGACCACCTCGACGGCGTGGCCGCCGGCATCCTGCTGGCCTGCTGCATGTTCTGGGGTTTCCAGCAGGTGCTGGTCAAGGCCACCCTGCCCGAGCTGCCACCGATCTATCAGGCGGCGCTGCGCTTCATCGGCGCCACGGTGCTGCTGATGCTCTGGTGCCGCTGGCGCGGGGTATCCATGTTCCAGCGCGACGGCACGCTCTGGCCCGGACTGCTGGCGGGTTCCCTCTTCGCCGCCGAGTTCGCCTGCCTCTACATCGGCCTGCAATACACCACGGCCTCGCGCCTCACGGTGTTTCTCTACACCTCGCCCTTCTGGGTGGCGCTGGTCCTGCCGCTGCTCGTGCGCGCCGAGCGCCTGCGTGCCGTGCAGTGGCTGGGCCTGCTGCTGGCCTTCATTGCCCTGGTGTTCGCCATGCGTGAAAGCTTCGTGGCGCCGGGGAGCGAAGGGCAGCTGCTGGGTGACCTGCTGGCCCTGAGCGCCGGCCTGGCCTGGGGCCTGACCACGGTGACCATCCGTGCCAGCAGCCTGGCGCGCTGCTCGGCCGAGAAACTGCTGTTCTACCAGGTGGCCGTCAGCGCCGGTGTGCTGCCCGGGCTCTCACTGGCGCTGGGCGAGACCTGGACGCTGCAGTTCAGCGCCTTTGGCGCCACGTCCCTGCAGCTGCAGACCGTGGTGGGCGCCTTTGCCAGCTATCTGGTGTGGATGTGGATGCTCGGCCGCTACCCGGCGACCAAGATCTCGGCCTTCGCCTTCCTCACGCCGCTGTTCGCCCTGCTTTTCGGCGCGCTCTGGCTGGGCGAGTCCATCACGCCCAGCCTGCTGGCGGCCCTGGCTCTGGTCGCTCTGGGCATCGTGCTGGTGAACCGCAGGCCGGGCTGAGCCGGCCTGCGTGCGGGTTCATGCTCAGATCTTGCCGGCCGCCTTGAGACGGTCGATGGTTGCCTTTTCAGCGGCGAACGTGCGCTCGGCATAGGCCGTGTACTCGGCCGTGCTCATGTAGATGCTGGGCATGTAGAACTTGTCCAGCGTGTCCTGCACGCGCTGGTCCTCGAGCGTCTGACGGAAGGCGTCATGGATGACCTTGACCAGCGCCGGGTCCATGTTCTTCGGGCCGCCGATGCCGAAAGGCGATTCGGTCACCGTATCCCAGCCGCTTTCCTTGACCGTGGGCACGTCGGGGAAGGCCTTGTTGCGCTTGCTGCCCAGCGTGGCCAGCAGGTTGAGCTTGCCCGCCACGACATGCGGCGCGAATTCGGTGGTGCCGCTCATGAGCGGGATGTGCCCACCCAGAATGGCCTGCAGGATCTCGGCCGAGCCCTTGTAGGGAATGTCCTGCAGCACGATGCCGGCCTTGGCCGCGAACTCCTCGATGGCCAGGTGCGGCGTGGTGCCCGTGCCCGTGTGGCCGTAGTTGACCTTGCCCGGGTTGGCCTTGGCATAGGCCACCATCTCCTTGAGCGTCTTGTAGGGCGCATCTGGCCGTGCGGCCAGGCCAAAGGTGTAGCCTGTGAGGCAGACGATGTGGGTGATGTCCTTGACCGGGTCGAAGGACGTCTTCTGCATGTGCGGGATGCGGTAGATGCCCAGCGGCAGCTGGGTCAGCGTGTAGCCGTCCGGTTTGGCCTGCACCATGGCGGCCGCGCCCAGCGTGCCGCCGGCGCCCGGCTTGTTCTCCACGATCACCGTCCCGCCGAGCGCGCGGCCCGCGGCCTCGCCGAAGGCGCGCATCACCGCGTCGCTGCTGCCGCCCGTGGGCCAGGGTGCGATCAGGGTGATCGGTCGGTTGGGGTATTTGTCCTGGGCCAGGGCCCAGGGACTGACCAGGGCGGGCGCAGCGGCGAGGGCGGCGCTGCGCGTGATGAGCTGGCGGCGGTTGAGGCGTGAAGATCCCATGCTTGTCTCCTTGTAGTGCAAAGCCATTGTGAGGCGCGGCGCCAACCCGGTCTGTCACCTAGGTGGCGCGGCCGGCTCTCGTTATAGTCCGGCCAGAGCCCCAGCCCCGAGTAGCCCCAGAGAGCCACAGGTCATGCCGCAGCGCAGCGAATTTCTCGAGTTCGTCATCGGACAGATGGCGGGTCTGGGCCAGATCAAGGCCCGCGCCATGTTCGGCGGCCACGGCCTCTACTGCAACGGCCTCTTCATCGCCATCATCGCGGACGAGCAGCTCTATTTCAAGGCCGATGCCCGGAGCCAGCCGCGCTTCGAAGCCTGCGGTCTGCAACGCTTCCAGTACCAGGCCCGCGGCAAGACGGTGCAGCTGATGTACTACGCCGCCCCGACCGAGGTCTACGACGACGCCCAGGCCATGACCGAGTGGGGCCAGCTGGCGCTGGCCGCCGCCGTGCGGGCACGAGGTCCCGCCCCCCGAAAGCCGCACTAGGCAAGCCGCTTTAGACGATGCCCGCGCCGCGCAGGGCCGCGATGCGCGACGCATCCAGCCCCAGCTCGGCCAGCACCTCGTCCGTGTGCTCGCCCAGCGTGGGCGGCGCGCGACGCAGCGCGGGTGGTGTGGCACTCAGGCGCAGCGGGCTGGCCACGCTGCGGATCGCGGGAACGCCCTCGGCCGCGCGTGCCTTGTCAGAGCGGGGCTGCTCGATCGCCAGGCCGCGCGCGCGCACCTGCGCATCGGCAAAGGCCTGGGCGATGTCATTGATCGGGCCGCAGGGCACGGCACGGTGCTCCAGTGCAGCAATCCATTCGGCCGTGGTGCGCGTGCGCGTGATGGCCATGAGCTGCGGCACCAGTTCCTCGCGGTGCGCCACACGCTGCGGATTGGTCGCATAGCGCGCATCCTGCGCCAGGGCCGGCTGACCCGCCACTTCGCAGAAACGCGCAAACTGCCCGTCGTTGCCGATGGCCAGCAGCATGGCACCGTCTTTCGTGGGCATGTCCTGGTAGGGCACGAGGCTGGGGTGGCTGTTGCCCTGGCGCTGCGGCACCTGGCCGGTGTTGAGGAAGCCGCCAGCCTGGTTGGCCAGGATGGCCATGCCCACGTCGAGCAGGGACATGTCGATGTGCTGGCCCTCGCCCGTGCGGTGCCGCACCTCCAGCGCCGCGAGGATGGCCGTGGCCGCGTAGACGCCGGTGAAGATGTCGGTCAGCGCCACGCCCACGCGCTGCGGGCCGCCGCCGGGCACCTCGTCCGGGCGGCCCGTGATGCTCATCATGCCGCTCATGGCCTGCACCATCAGGTCATAGCCCGCGCGCTCGGCATAGGGGCCGTCCTGGCCGAAACCGGTGACCGAGCAGTAGATCAGTTTCGGGTTCACCTGCTTCAGGCTCGCGTAGTCCAGACCGTAGTGCGCCAAACCGCCCACCTTGAAGTTCTCCACCAGCACATCGCTCTGCTCGGCGAGCTGACGGATCAGCGCCTGACCCTCGGGCTTGGCGATGTCCACGGTTATGGAGCGCTTGTTGCGATTGGCGCAGGTGTAGTAGGCCGCGTGCTCGGTGTCCTTGCCCTCGGCGTCTTTGAGGAAGGGCGGCCCCCAGTGGCGCGTGTCGTCGCCGCTGCCCGGGCGCTCGATCTTCACCACATCGGCACCGAGGTCGGCGAGGATCTGGGTACACCAGGGTCCCGCGAGCACGCGGGACAGGTCGAGCACCTTGAGGTGCGGCAGGGCGGCGGGCTTGTCGCTCATGGCCGCTTCAGCTGAACGCCGAGATGCCGGTCTGGGCGCGGCCCAGGATGAGCGCGTGGATGTCGTGCGTGCCCTCGTAGGTGTTGACCACCTCGAGGTTCACCAGGTGGCGCGCCACGCCGAACTCGTCGCTGATGCCGTTGCCGCCCATCATGTCGCGCGCCAGGCGCGCGATGTCCAGCGCCTTGCCGCAGGAATTGCGCTTGAGGATGGAGGTGATCTCCACCGCCGCCGTGCCCTCGTCCTTCATGCGGCCCAGGCGCAGGCAGCCCTGCAGGCCCAGCGCAATCTCCGTCTGCATGTCGGCCAGCTTCTTCTGGATCAGCTGGTTGGCCGCCAGCGGGCGGCCGAACTGCTTGCGGTCCAGCACGTACTGACGCGCGCGGAACCAGCAGTCCTCAGCCGCGCCCAGCGCACCCCAGGCGATGCCGTAGCGCGCCGAGTTCAGGCAGGTGAAAGGGCCCTTGAGCCCCTGGATCTCGGGAAAGGCGTTCTCTTCGGGGCAGAACACGTTGTCCATCACGATCTCGCCGGTGATGGAGGCGCGCAGGCCCACCTTGCCGTGCACGGCCGGCGCGCTCAGGCCCTTCATGCCCTTTTCGAGCACGAAGCCGCGGATCGGGCCCACGGCGCCGCTTTCGCTGACTTCCTTGGCCCAGACCACGAAGACATCGGCGATGGGGCTGTTGGAGATCCACATCTTGCTGCCCACCATGCGGTAGCCGCCCGTCGTCTTGTAGGCGCGTGTGGCCATGGAATTGGGGTCGGAGCCATGGTCGGGCTCGGTCAGGCCGAAGCAGCCGATCCACTCGCCCGTGGCCAGCCGGGGCAGGAACTTCTGCTTCTGCGCCTCGCTGCCAAACTCATTGATCGGCACCATGACCAGGGAGGACTGCACGCTCATCATGGAGCGGTAGCCCGAGTCGATGCGCTCGACCTCGCGCGCGATCAGGCCGTAGGCCACATAGTTCAGGCCCGGGCCACCGTACTGCTCGGGAATCGTCGGGCCCAGCAGGCCCAGCGCGCCCATCTCGCGGAAGATGGCCGGGTCGGTCTTCTCATGGCGGAAGGCCTCGAGCACACGTGCGCCGAGGCGGTCCTGGCAGTAGGCGGCCGCGGCGTCGCGCACCATGCGCTCGTCCTCGCTGAGCTGCTGGTCGAGCAGAAAGGGGTCATTCCATTGAAAAGCGGCCTTGGCCATGATCGTGCTCCTGAAAACTGCCCGCATGGTACGCCCCCGGGCACAGCCGCCGCAAACGAGAATTTCGCATCAAGATATGATGAAATCTCATTTATCGATCAACCGCTTCCGCTGGAAATGGCGACAAGCGGAGCCCATTTGTGTAGCTTACGCACATCATGCGCCGCAAGATTCCTTCCCTCCAGGCCCTGGCCTGCTTCGACGCCGCCGCGCGCCACGAGAGCTACACGCGTGCGGCCCAGGAGCTGGCGCTGACGCAAAGCGCCGTCTCGCGTCAGATCGGCGCGCTCGAGACCTACCTGGGCCTGGCCCTGTTCCGTCGCACGCGCCACGGCGTGGCGCTCACGCCCGAAGGTGCCGACTACGCGCGCCAGATCGCACCGCGCCTGCAGGCGCTGGAACGCGACACCCTGGACGCCATGTCGCGCCAGGGCGCGACCGGCAGCATCTCGCTGGCCGCCGTGCCCACCTTCGCGACGCGCTGGCTGATGCCGCGCCTGCCGCAGCTGGCGGCCACGCACCCCGAACTGGTGGTGCACATCGAGACGCGCACCCGCCCCTTCCTCTTTGCCGACACGGACTTCGACGCCGCGCTCTACTCCGGCACGGCCGAGCAGGTCGCCAACTGGGCCGGTACACGCGCCACCCGGTTGATCGAGGAAGAAGTGGTGCCGGTCTGCGCCCCCGCTCTGCTCGGCGCGCGCAAGCGCCCGCAGCCGCGCGATCTCGCCGGCCTGCCGCTGCTGCAGCAGAGCACGCGCCCCGAAGCCTGGCGCCAGTGGTTCGAGGCCATGGGGGTCGAGACCAACGCGGCGCTCTCGGGCCCGCGCTACGAGCTCTATTCCATGACGGCCGCCGCTGCCGCGCAAGGCCTGGGCCTGGCCCTGGTGCCGCGTCTGCTGATCGAGCCCGAACTCGCGCGCGGCGAACTGGTGGTGGCGTACGCCAAGCCCCTCAAGAGCGGGCGCAGCTACTGGCTGGTGTTGCCCGAGCGCGGCGAGCCGCGGCCCGCGCTGGCCCGCTTTGCGTCCTGGTTGCAGCAAGCCGCGGCCTGAGCGTCAGGCTTCCTCGACACGGTTGCGGCCGTTCTGCTTGGCCTGGTAGAGCGCCCGGTCGGCGGCGGCGATGACGTCTTCGCGTGCGACGTCATCGGCGGGTACCCGCGCGTACAAGCCGATGCTCACGGTCAGGGGCATCTGCTTGCCCACCAGTGACAGCACCTGGAGTTGCTCCACAGCACGCCGCAGCTGTTCTGCCAGCTTGCGCGCACCGCCGATGCCCGTGTCCGGCAGCAGGGCGATGAACTCCTCGCCGCCCCAGCGGCCCACAAGATCCTGGCCGCGCAGACGGCCGATCAGGCAGGCGCCGATCTCACGCAGGGCGAGATCCCCTGACAGATGGCCGTGCGTGTCGTTGATGCGCTTGAAGTGGTCCACGTCGATCAGCAGCACGGCCAATGGCCGCCGCCCGCGGGCCAGCATGGCCAGCTGCTGGTCGAGCAGGCGCTGGATGGAGCGGCGGTTGTGCAGGCCGGTCAGCTCGTCCTGCAGCGCCAGATTGCGGTTGAGCGCATCGGCGCGCTCCTTGCTCATCAGTACCAGGCCCATGGCCACGATGACGATGATCAGCGTGGCCAGGAGCAGACTCACGGCATGAACCGGGTTGGATTCCGTCACCTGGCGCAGATCCATCCAACCGGCGAGCTGTGCTGTCAGCCGCAGCAGCAGGGCCAGCACGATGAGCAAAAAACCTGCGGCCACGAAGTACTGCCCCCGTCCCGGCCGCTCGCGCCGGCCGCTCAGGATCAGCTGCAGCAGCACCAGGGCCTGGAACACCATCACCGCATTGCTCAGCAGCGGCCGGATCTGTTGCTCGTCCAGGAGCAGCATCTGCGCCGCCAGGAGCAGCAACACCGGCGCCCAGATCAGCCAGCGCCTGGGCCGGCGATGCTGGAATTCGCACAGGCCTTCAGAGAAGAGCGCGAAGGTTGCGACCATCAGGGTGTTGGCCAGCACCACGGACAGCCAGTCGCCGACCTGCCCGCGCAGACCCAGCAGCAAAAAGGCCAGGGTCTGCGCGACCATGGCCCAGGCCCACCAGACCATGCCGTCGCGGCGCGCACGCCGGGCCACCACGCCCATGCTGACGCCCAGTGCCAGGGTCACCACCAGATTCACCAGCAACAGGGTCGGGGTGTGCAGCTGCATGGCCCCATTATTCGGCCCGGGCGGTCGAGCCGCAAGCCTGCAAACGCAGGGCTCAGACCCGCTCGACGCGGTTGCGCCCGAGGCGCTTGGCCTGGTACATGGCTTGGTCGGCGGCGGCCAGCAGCTCGTCACGTTGCCGGCTCGTGGGCTGCGACTGCGCGTGCAGGCCGATGCTCACGGTCAGCGGCAGGGGCTGGCCCTGGGGGTCCAGACAGCGCAGCTGCATCACCGCCAGGCGCAGGTCCTCGGCCAGCACGGCGGCCCCGGCCACATCGGTGTCGGGCAGCAGCACGATGAACTCCTCACCGCCCCAGCGCCCGGCGATGTCCTGCGCACGCAGGCGGCTGCGGATGCAGGTGGCCAGTTCCCGCAGCACCTGGTCACCGACCAGGTGGCCATGGGTGTCGTTGACGCGCTTGAAATGGTCCACGTCGACGATCAGCAGGGCCAGGGGCCAGCCGTGGCGCTCGGCCAGCGCGAGCTGCTGGCCCAGCACCTCGAAGATGAAGCGCCGGTTGTGCAGGCCGGTCAGGTCGTCCTGCAGGGCCAGGCGGCGGTTGCGCGCATCGGCCTGCTCCTTGGTCATGAGTACCAGGCCCAGGCTGATGAGGATGAGGCACAGCGTGGCCAGCACAAAGGTCGTGGCCTGTATGGCATTCGAATCGGTGATCGAGCCCAAACGCAGGCCCCCGGTGAAGCTGAGGACCACGCGGCCCAGCATCATCACGATCAACACCCCATAAGCGGCCATGACGAAGTACTGCCCGCGACCCGGTGTCTCCTGCCGACGCTGCAACAGCACATGCACGGTATAGGCGGCCTGCAGCGTGAACAGCAGCCCCACCACCACCACGCGCGCCTGGATCTGGTCGAGCAATACGACCAGCAGCGGCGGCAACACCAGCACCGGCCCCCAGATCAGCGCGCGGTTCGGCACCCGCTGCTGGAACTGGAACAGTCCCTCGAGGATCAAGGCGAAGTAGGCCCCAAGCAGGGTGTTGGCCAGCAGCACCGAGGCCCAGTCCGGCGCTTGGCCGCGCAGGCCGTAGAGCGTATAGGCCACGGTGTGGGTGGCCAGTGCCGCGGCCCACCAGAACAGGCCGTCGCGCCGCGCGCGCGAGGACACCACCCCCAGGCTCAACGCGAGCGTGGCCGTGACCAGCACGTTGATGAGCAGCAGGGTCGGGGTATGGACCATGGTGCGCCGATTATCCGGCCGTCCTGCCCCGCCGGGTCAGGCTGGCGTGCCCCGGGCGGCGTATTGCCGTGCAAATTCCACGTACCAGCCCAGGCAGGCCGGGTTGGCCATGGCGTCGCGGTTGACCACCTTTTCCAGCGGCTGACCCAGCAGCAGCTTCTTGATCGGCAGCTCCTGCTTCTTTCCGCTGAGGGTGCGCGGGATCTCGGGCGCGCTCAGGATCTCGTTGGGCACGAAGCGCGGCGACAAGGCGGTCTTGATCGCGTCATTGATCCTGGCCTTCATTGCCGCGTCGAGGGCCTGGCCCGGACGCAGCACGACGAACAGCGGCATATAGCTCTCGCGGCCCAGGTACTCGAGGTCCACGACCATCGAGTCGAGCACCTCGGGCAGGGCCTCCACCGCGCTGTAGAGCTCGCTCGTGCCCATGCGCAGGCCGTGGCGGTTGATGGTGGCGTCACTGCGGCCGTAGATGATGCAGCCGCCCTGCGCCGTGATGCGCAGCCAGTCGCCATGGCGCCAGACCGGCCCGGCCTCGGGCCCTGCATCGCCGCCACCGGGCCGCCGCCCATGGCCCGCCGGGTACATGTCAAAGTAGCTCGCGAGGTAGCGTTTGTGGTCCGCGTCGCCCCAGAAGTACAGCGGCATGCTGGGGATGGGTTGGGTGCAGACCAGCTCCCCCACGGCATCCGTCACGGGCTGGCCCTGCTCGTCCCAGGCCTCGACCGCGCAGCCCAGCACGCGGCACTGCATCTCGCCCGGGACCTGCGGCAGCTCGCGGCAGCCGGCAATGAAGGCCCCCGCGAAATCGGTGCCACCGGAAATGTTGGACCACCAGATGTCGCCTGGTTGCTGCAGGGTGCCGCCGGCGCGCGGATTGACGCGCCGCACCTGCGCATTGGTCCAGCGCTGCACGTCCTCGGACAGCGGCGAACCGGTGGAGCCCAGGGCACGCACGCGCGTGAGATCGCCGCACTGCTTCAGATCGATGCCGGCCTTCATGCAGTTGGCAAAGAAGGCCGCACCCGCACCGAAGTAGGTGCTGCGCGTGTCGGCCACAAAGCGCCAGAGCGTGGTCCAGTCCGGCGCGCACTTGTTGCCCGCGGCATCCACGGTGGCGCCGCCCGGGCTGCCGTCGTAGATGCAGACCGTGGTGCCCGTCAGCAGGCCGCCGAGCTGGCAGTTCCACATCACCCAGCCGGTGGAGCTGTACCAGTGGAAGCGCTCGCCCCAGCTGTTGGGCGCGTAGCTGCAGCCGATGTCGGTGTTGAGCGTGAAGGCCAGGGCCACGAGCAGGATGCCGCCATGCCCGTGCACGATGGGCTTGGGCAGGCCCGTGGTGCCGCTGGAATAGACCACCCACAGCGGGTGGTCGAAGGGCACGCTCAGGGGCTTGAAGCCGGCGGTGCGTGCATCGTCGCGTGCCACGGTCTGGGCCCAGGGCACGACGCTCACGCCGGCGCGCACCGGCAAGGCCGGCCAGTCCAGCACGGGCAGGAGCACCAGGTGCTGCACCGTGGGCAGGGCCGCACAGAGCTCGGCCACGGCGTCGCGGCGATCCGTCTCACGCCCGCCATAGCGCACACCGTCGCAGGCGATCAGGGCCTTGGGCTCGATCTGGCGGAAGCGGTCCAGCACGGCCGCCGTGCCCATGTCGGGCGCGCAGATGCTCCAGATGGCGCCGAGGCTGGCCACGGCCAGGAAGGCCACCATGGCCTCGGGCACATTGGGCAGGTAAGCCACGACGCGGTCGCCCTTGCCCACGCCCTGGGCCTGCAGGTGCAGGGCCAGCGCGGCCACCTGGCGTTGCAGCTCGGGCCAGGCCAGCGCCCGCGCCGGCTCGCCCGCCGCCAGGCTGCGCTCGTCGTGGCTCACGATGGCCGGGAAGCCGGCCGCATGCGCGGGCTGCACATGCCGCAGCACCTGCTGCGCATAGTTGAGCTGCGCGCCGGGGAACCAGCGCGCGCCCGGCATGCGGTTGTCGGCCAGCACGGCGCTGTGCGGCGTGGGCGAATGGACGCCATAGCAGTCCCAGATGCTCTGCCAATAGGCATCGAGGTCGGTGACCGACCAGTGCCAGAGTGCGTCGTAATCCTTGAAGTCCAGGCCGCGCTGCGTCCGCAGCCAGTCGCGGTAGAGCCGGACCTGGGGAATGTAGGGGGCTTGCATGTCTCCTGCCTCGTGTCACTGTCTTGTTCTGCGTTCACTCTAGCACCGCCCCCTGTCCGTAGGACCCCGTACTGGTGGACTTGACATTTCGCACAAACGTGCTAAATTGCAACCATGACGCCCGACACCAAGACCGCCAAGAGCGAACTGACCCGCGCCGCCATCGTTGGCGCGGGCATGGACCTGGTCGCGGCCGAAGGGCTGGAGGCCCTGACGCTGCAGGCCGTGGCCGACCGCGTGGGCCTGTCCAAGAGCGGCGTCTTCTCACGCGTGGGTTCGCGCGAGACCCTGCAGAAAGCCGTGGTCGAGGAGTTCGGCCGCCGCTTCCTGGCCGAGGTCTTCGTGCCTGCCATGCAGCAGCCCAAGGGCCTGCCACGGCTGGACGCCATCGTCGAGCACTGGATCACGCGCCTGTCCCGGCCCGAGCCGCACAACGGCTGCATCTACATCCCCGGCGCCTTCGAGCTCGACGACCGCGAGGGCGAGCTGCGCGATTTCCTGCTGCAGGAGATCGTCCGCTGGCGCGCCGCGCTGCGCCGCACCGTGCAGCAATGCATCGAGGCGGGCGAGCTGCGCGCCGATACCCAGCCAGAACAGCTGGTCGGCGAGATCTATGGCATCGCCATCGGCCTGCTGCACGACACGCGTTTCCTGCGCGACCCCCAGGCCCCGGCCCGCGCGCGCACCAGCTGGCAGCGCCTGCGCGGCAACTATCTCGTCTGAAGTTTCCATGATCTGCACCCTACCCCTCTGTCCACCTAGATTTCGCACAGTCGTGCGAAGAAAGGAGCCATCATGTGGATGATCTTGACCGGCCTGGCCGTCTACCTGCTGCTGCGCGGCGTGCTCGCCGCCCTCGGCTCGCTGCGCAACATCCCGCGCAGCAACCGTGACTGGATCTTTTTCTGAAAGGAGAGGCCATGTCCTCCAGCTCCCCGACCGCGGCCGCAAGCTACTACGGCCAGGGTCCGGTCCTGCGCCTGACGCGCCTGGGCCTGGCCCTGACCCAGCAGCTCTGGCCGGCCCTGGCCGTGCGCGCGGCCCTGCGCCTGTTCGGCACACCGCTGCCGCCGCGCTGGCTGCGCCGCAGCCGCCCCTGGCCCGCGCACTGGTCGCCTGAGCGCTGGCCCTTCGAGCGCGCCGGCCTCACGCTCTACCGTGACGGCCACACGGACCCGCGCGCGCCGGCCGTGCTGCTGGTGCATGGGTGGGGCGGCCATGCAGGGCAGATGCTGCCGCTGGCCGAGGCCCTGGGCCAGGCCGGCCTGCAGGTGCTGCTGCTGGAGATGCCGGCCCATGGCCGCAGCGCCGGCCGCACCAGCAACCTGCCGCAGTTCGCCCGCGCGCTGGAATACACCGCCGCGCGCCTGCGCGCACAGGGCCTGGACCTGCGGGCCGTGGTCGCGCATTCGCTGGGCGCCAATGCCGCGGCGTATGCGGCCAGCCGCGGGCTGATGCTGCAGCGCCTGGTGCTGCTCGCACCGCCGGCCTCCCCCTACGAGTACACGCGGCTGTTCGCGCGCCTGTTCGGCCTGAGCGAGCGCACGCGCGGCGCCATGCAGCAGCGCATCGAGGCGCGCGAGGCGATCCTCATGCCGCAGTTCGAGCCACCGGCCGTGGGCCCGCGCATCCGCGTGCCCACGCTGGTGCTGCACGACCGCGGCGACCGCATCAACAGCCACGCCGACGGCGAGGCCTACGCGCGCACGATCGCCGGGGCGCAGCTGGTCAGCACCGACGGTCTGGGCCATATGCGACTGCTGCAGGACACGGGTGTGCTGGCCGCAGTCACGCGCTTCGTGGTCAAGGGCGGCGGCGCCTGATCACGGTCGGGCGGGAACGGGCTTGAAGTTGTCGGCGAGGTAGTGCTCGAAGTCCTCGACGCTCATGGGCTTGCCGAAGTGGTAGCCCTGGAGCAGGGTCACGCCCAGGCCGGTGAGCACGCCGGCGATCTCCTCGTTCTCCACCCCCTCGGCCACGGTCTGCAGGCCGAAGGCCGAGGAGATCTTGACCACGGCCTGGATCAGCTGGCTGCCCTGCTCGGTCTGGGCGCGGCGCACGAAGGAGATGTCGATCTTGATCTTGCTGGCCGGCATGTCGTGCAGCTGCGAGAGCGAGGAATAGCCGGTGCCGAAGTCGTCGATCGCGATGCCGAAGCCCGCTTCGGTCAGCTCGGCCAGGCGCTTCTCCGTATGTTCGGCGTCTTCCATGGCCACACTCTCGGTGATCTCGAGGTCCACGACCGAGACGGGAATGGCCAGGCGGTCCAGGTCCTCCAGCAGGTCGGCCGTGAAGGTCGGTGTGAAGAGCTGGCGACGCGAGACGTTGACCGAGATACGCATGTCCAGCCCGCGCTCGCGCCAGCGGTGCAGGCTCTCGATGGCCTGGCGCCAGACCTGCTGGCCCATCTCGCGGATCAGGCCCAGGTTCTCGGCCATGGGCACAAAAGTAGCCGGTGACACCCAGCCATAGGTCTCGTCGTGCCAGCGCGCCAGCGCCTCGCAGCTGACCACGCGGCGGGTCTTCGCGTCCACGATGGGCTGGAACCAGGTACGGATGCGGCCCTCACGGATGGCCGTGGCCAGGCGGTTCTGGATGTAGAGCGCCTTGCGGTCCTCTTCGCGCCGGGCAATCTCGGCGAAGAAGCGCACGGTGTTGCGGCCCTGCTGCTTGGCGGCGAACATGGCGCGGTCGGCCTGCGACAGCAGGGTCTCGACGTTCTTCGCATCTGCCGGGTAGAGCGCCACGCCCATGCTGAAGGTGGCGTTGAACTCGGTGTCCCCGATCAGGATGGGGGTCTGGCAGACGGCCGCCAGCTTGGCGATGGCGTCCTCGGCGTCGGCCTGGCTGCCGAGATCGGGCAGCAGCACCACGAACTCGTCACCCCCCCAGCGCGCCAGCGTGTCGCCCGCGCGCAGACATTTGCGCATGGCCGTGGCCAGCGCCACCAGCAACTCATCGCCGGTCTTGTGGCCAAACTGGTCGTTGACGTGCTTGAAATGGTCCAGGTCAAGGAAGCCCAGGGCCACGGTCAGGTCGTTGCGCTCGGCGCTGCGCAGCGCCATCTTGCAGCGGTCCTCGAGCAGCACGCGGTTGGGCAGGCCCGTGAGGGCGTCGTGCAGGGCCATGTGGGTCACGTGCTTTTCGAGCTGGTAGCTCTGCGTGATGTCGCGCAGCACCCCACGCACGCTCCCGCCGCGGCGCGTGCCGCTGATGAAGCGGTATTCGATCCACAGTTCCTTGACATCGGGCCGGCGCAGCCGCACGCGCCCGCTCAGACTGCTCTTCTCGGCCCCGGCCAGCTGCAGGAACTGGTGCCGCAGGTTCTCCACGTCCTCCAGGTGGATGTGGTCGAAGATCAGGGCGCCGGGCTGCAGCTCGATGCCCGCGAGCCGCGCCCAGCCCGGACTGGCGCGCAGGTAGCGGCCGTCGGGCGCGAGCTCCACGACGCCCTCCTCCAGCATGTCCAGGGTCTGCAGGTGGGCGAAATGCTCCTCGTCATGCAGCAGCACGCTCTGCATCAGGGTACGGCTGGCCACCGCCACCTCGCCGATCTCGTCCGGATCGGTCTGGGCCTGGGCTAGGGCCCGCTCCACCGCGGGGCTCAGCACATGCTCGTGCGCGAAGCGCGCGTTGGCGCTGCGCAGGTGAGCCACGCGCTGGGCCAGGCGGCTGGC
Source organism: Burkholderiaceae bacterium (assembly GCA_019746735.1). Classification (GTDB taxonomy): domain Bacteria; phylum Pseudomonadota; class Gammaproteobacteria; order Burkholderiales; family Burkholderiaceae_C; genus Hylemonella. Next base: position 19,520 of record JAIERT010000165.1, read on the forward strand.
CCAGCGGCCCAGCACCAGCCAGAGCACGGCCGCCAGCAGGGCCAGCAGTGCGAAACTGCCAGCCAGCACCAGCGGTGGCGAGAGCACCCGCACAACCTTTTGCTGCAGGACGAGATTCGGCCCCCCGGCCTCGAACAGCGGCACCACACGCTGCTCGTAGCGCTGCCCGTGCCCGTCGTCGACGGGGCCGTTTAAGTCTGTAGCCACCTGTCTCGTATCGTCCTGCACGCCGCCGGTGCTGGCCAGCACCCGCCCTTCATGGACCAGGTACAGGCGCGTGTCCTGCGTGCCGAGCTGGCGCAGCACGCCGTTGTCCACCGGCTGCAGCAGCACCAGGCGGCCCTGCCCCTGGCGTCCCAGCCAGAGAGGCACCGAAACCATCTCATACAGGGTGCGGCGCGTCTCGCTGTGAAACCAGCGTGGCAGCGTGGCGTCCGCCGTGAAGCGGCGCTGCAAGGCCTCGCCCTCGGGCCCGTAATGAAACACCGGCTTCCCGCCCGGATCGAGGACCGCACCGGATGGAAAGCGGTCCAGCTTGCCCTCGAGCGCGGCGAAGTAGGCGCGCAGGCGCAGCCAGTTGCCGCGCATGTCCTGGCCGGCAAAGACCCGCATGTAGTCGATCTGCGCCTTGACCTCGTCGGCATTGCGCACCCAGTAGTCCTGCTGCGTCTGGTAGCGACGCGCCAGGTACTGCGCGGCCTCGTCGGCACTGCGCTTCTGGGTCTGCTGCGCCAGGGTCTGGTAACCCAGCAGCACCAGCAGGCTGCCACTGATCGTCACCAGCAGGAAGACCAGGACAAAGCGGGCAATCAGCTGGCGCTGCAAGCTGTGGCGTGTGGACAGGCCTTGCCAGACCGAAGGCCGGCCAGGGGAAGATGGGGGACGATCGGGAGAGGACATCGTCCGTGCCTGGCCTCAGGAGGCCCGCCCGGCCCAGCGGGCCTCGATCACGCTGTCCAGGCTGAAGCCCTGCGTCTTCATCGCCGGCTCCGTGGCATAGAGGAAACGCTGCACTGCGGCCAGCTGCTCCTCGACGAAGCGCCCGTCAGGAGAATAGATCGTCTTGCGTCGCCTGAGCACCGTCAGCAGGGTGGCGCGTTCCTCGACCTGAGCCGGCGCGAGCGCCTCGACCATCTGCTCAGCCGTTTGTCCGCCGATCCAGGCCAGGCTGCGCTGGACGGTCCGCACCACCTGACCGACGAGTTGCGGTCGCTGAGCCACCAGATCCTCCCGCGTGCCCAGCACGGCGTTGAGAAAGAGCCCGCCCATGAGACGGCGCGTGGTCTCGATGTCATGGTAATCCGCCAGCACGAAAGCGACCTGCTGTGTGGCCAGCCGCGTCGCGAAAGGCTCGTCAGCGATCACCGCATCGACAGCCCCCGAGGCGAGGGCCGCGTGCTGGCTGTCGTAGGACTGGCCCGCCGACACGTAGTTGACCTGGTCTGGCGCGACGCCCGCCAGCGTGAGAAGGTACTCGGCAAAAAGCTGGGACGTCGAGCGCCCACCGGGCACATGGCCCTTGACCCCGACGACCCGGCCACGCAGGTCCGAGATCTGCCGCACCTTGGCACGGAGATCGTTGCGCACCAGCAAGGTGTAGGCAGGAACGCGCGTCATGCCCACGATGCAGCGCACCGGCCTGCCGTTGTGTTTTTGCAGGGCCAGGGCCGAGAGCCCGGATGCCGCAAAGTCGCAGTTGAAATCCAGCATCGAGCGGATGGCCTGGGGCCCGCCCCCGACATACCGGACGTCGAAACTCAGACCCTCGGCCTGGTCGGCACCGATGAGCGGCGCCAGGGCCAGTGGCAGAAAGAGCAGGTTGCCCGGTCCGGGCACAGCCAGCGTCACGCGCTGCACCCCACTGGATTGCGCCAGGCCCGGGCCCGCCCAGGCCGCGGCCAGCTGCCCGGCCCGCATGAGAAACCGCCTGCGCCCACTCATGTCGCACCCCTTCGTCCGTGATGTGGCACCCAGATTAGCCGAATTCCACGCCGCGCGCGCCCTGTTTTAGATGTTTCCGGCGACGCCGACCGGAATTGCGTGAAAACCTGCAGGGTTCAGGCACGGGCATCGCCCTACTCAGGGACGCCCAGGCGCTGCAGGATGTGCCGCCAGTGCCGCGGCTCGACCGGGGTGATGGACAGACGGTTGCCCTTTTGCAGCACCCGCAGCTCGGCCAGCGCGGGATCGGCGCGCAGCTCGGGCAGGGTGAGGTTGCGCGTCTTGTGCCGCACCTGCACGTCCACCAGCAGCCAGCGCGGCGCCGCGG
>JAIERT010000057.1 GCA_019746735.1 Burkholderiaceae bacterium
AGGCGGTTCATGGAAAAGACGTATTGGGCCATGAGCGGTCAATTCTGCGGGGGTAAAAGCCGCATTATCCCAGCCCAACGGTCTGCAGACGCTCCAGCTCAGGATTTGGGCGGCTGCTTGCGCTCGTTGAGCAGGGCCGCCTGGGCCACGGCGTCCAGGGCGTTGTCCACCATATGGCGTTCGGACACGATACGCATCAGCCCGCGCGTGCGCAGCTGCTCCATGGTCCGGCGCGACATGGAATGCGCCAGCCCCTTGCCCGAGATGAACATGAAGAGCGTGCGGTGCGGGCTGGCCCAGGTCAGCTGGGCCCGCACCCATTCCCCTTTGAGCTGCAGCTCGACCCAGCAGCCAATGGCCAGATCGGCCGCATTCCAGCTGGCCGACATCGGCGCGCCGGCCGCGCCGGCCTCGGGCATGACATCGCCTTCGGGCAGGTAGCCGGCCTCGTCGGCCTCGTGGCCGGCCATCCAGATCTGGTCTGCATCGCCCGCCTCGATCACACCATAGCCCGTGCTTTCCTCCCCCGGGTCCTGGGAGAACTCCTCGGGCAGCTCGTCGGGAAGTTCCGCCAGTTCCGTGACCTCGAGTCCCTCGACGGGCCCGCCCAGCTCCTCGGGGACCACCCCGGGCTGCAGGGGTTTGGCCGTCGATGGTGTCGCGGACGCCGGTTCGGTCTGGGGCCTGGCCTTGGGCGGCTCAAAGGCCTTTTCATGCAGGGCGATCAGGTCGTCGAGAAAGCGCGGGATGCGCTCGGGCGGGTATTCGATCAGCTGCAAACCCTGGCGCAGCTTGACCAGCAGATTGGGCACCAGCTGCACCAACCGCGCACGGTTGCGCCGCGCCAGCTTGGCTTGGGCGCTCCAGAGCAGGTCGTCCACCAGCGCCAGGTAGCCATCGGCATCGTCGGCGCCATGGGCACGCAGCTGCGATTCGGCGACCGCCTGCGGCCAGGGCCCGCTCAGAAAAGCCTGGATGAACTCCGGGATCTTCTTGTCGCGCATGCGCTCCTGGAAATCGGCCGCGAGGCGCTGCGCCAGCAGGTTGCGCTGCTCGGCGTGCATGAGCGCGCGCGCCGCCTCCTCCTGTTTGGCACGCAGCTCCAGATCCACGCGCGCCCACTGGGCATCGAGCATGGTCAGGGCGCGGGCAAAGGACTCCGGATGGCCGTCGCTGCCCAGCAGCTCGAGCACGGCCGAGGTGACCATCTTGAGAAAGCGCTGGAAGCGCTCGTCATTCTCGGTCTTGTAGCCCAGGCTCTGGTGGGTGATGCGGTCCAGGAACTGGCGGGCCGGATGGCGCTTGTCGCTGAAAAAGCGCGGATCGTTCTGTGCCAGCTGCAGCAGCAGGGGCTCCAGCTCCTTGACTTGCGCACGCACGGGCGGCAGCAGGCGCTGGTCCTTGCCCAGGTTCTCCAGCATCAGGCGCACCACCTCCTCGCCCAGCTGCTGACCCAGCTCGCGGTTCATGTTGCTGCTCTTGCCCTTGGCCGTGGCCTTGGCATCCTTGAGCGCGCGCTCGCTCAGGCGCTTGATCATGGGCTCGACCATCTTCAGGTCTTCGATCGCCACCATCGAGGCCGGCACCGTGTGCAGGAAGTCCTTGCCCTTGTGGGCGCCGCCACCGAGTTCGATCTCGGTGGTCAGCAGGCGCCGCAGCTTGTCCAGCGTCAGCATGGTGCGGGTCACCGGGCTCTCGACCGGCCGGCCGCTGGCGTCCCCGCCCGAGGCCGTCAGCAGCGGGACGACCGGCTCGATGCCCTGGGAGCGCAGCCAGTCGGCCAGCTCCTTGTAGAGCGAGCGCAGGCTGTTGCCCAGGATGCCGGCGGCTGGCGTGATCAGCGCGGTCCGGGCCTGCTCGCTGGGCACGTGCTGCAGCAGGGTTTCACGCAGGGCACGTGCGAAGGTCTCGGGGCGCAAGGGGTTCAGATGGGCCTGCACCGACATCCAGCCCATGAGGCTGCTCACGAGTGCATTGAGGGGCGGGATCACCTCGTCGGTGGCGAACTGGATCTCCTGCTGCGCAAGGGCGAACTCGATATTGGCCTCGAGCTGGCCCTCATCGAGCAGCTGGATGTCGTCGAAACGCACCAGGGCCTCGGGGTCGCTGGCATGGCTGCCGCTGCGATAGATGGCCAGACGCAGCTGCACGCCAAAGGTGGCGCGCACCGCCTCGGCCTGACGACGCAACTCATCGACGATGGGCTGGCTCAGCGTGCGCTGGTTGACCTTGGAGGCCTTGCCCCCCACCTGGTGCAAGGCCAGGTCCAGGCCCCTGATAACGTCATCCATCAGCGGGCCGGACTGTTCCAGCACCGCCTCGATGCAGTCATGCAGGGATGGCTTCTCGGCGGTCGGATCATCCGACACACCCAGACGCCGCGAGAGGAATTTCTTCATGAGGAAAAAAACAATGGCCCACCGGGGTCGTCCCCGGGTACTTGTTACATTTTCTCTGCAGCCGAGTGGACAGCATACACGCGCGCAACATTTGCTTACGGGTATGACATAAATGACCAAAGATGGCACATAAAAGTCGCTTCATGAACAATTTAGGCGCCGCACCGGCGCTGATCCCCGAAGCGTGAGACAATGGCAGCCGTTGCGCTCCAGTTGGCCGCAACACCAGCACACTGCTGGGGGTTCCGTCACCGCAGCCTGCGGCCCGACCGGCCCCACCTTTGAACCCTATCTGCCTTTGACTGGCCGGGCGCTCTCAGCACCTGTACAGGCCGATATCCCTGCGCCCCGGATGGGCGCCTTCCACATGAACTTTGAAGAACTGAAACTGGCTCCCGCCATCCTGAAGGCTGTGCGCGAGCAAGGCTACGAGACCCCCACGGCCATCCAGGCCCAGGCCATCCCGCTGGTGCTCGAGGGCCACGACCTGCTGGGCGGCGCCCAGACGGGCACGGGCAAGACCGCCGCCTTCACCCTGCCCCTGCTGCATCGCCTGAGCATGAGCCGCAGTGCCCAGAACAAATGGGGGGGCACCGGCATCCGTGCCCTGGTGCTCACGCCCACGCGCGAGCTCGCTGCCCAGGTCGAGGAATCGGTGCAGACCTATGGCAAGTACCTGCAGCTGAGCTCCACCGTCGTGTTCGGCGGGGTCGGCATGAACCCGCAGATCAACCGCCTCAAGAAGGGTGTGGACATCCTGGTCGCCACCCCGGGCCGTCTGCTGGACCTGCAGCAGCAGGGCTTCCTGGACCTGTCCACGGTGCAGACCCTGGTGCTCGACGAAGCCGACCGCATGCTGGACATGGGCTTCATCCATGACGTGAAGAAGGTGCTGGCCCTGGTGCCCAAGGAGAAGCAGAGCCTGCTGTTCTCGGCCACCTTCAGCGACGAGATCCGCGAGCTGGCCAACGGCCTGCTCAAGAACCCGCAGAGCGTGCAGGTCACGCCGCGCAACACCACGGTGCAGCGCATCACGCAGGTCATCCACCCGGTGGGCCGCGGCAAGAAGAAGGCCCTGCTGGCCCACATCATCCAGCAGCACAACTGGAGCCAGGTGCTGGTCTTCGTGCGCACCAAGTTCGGCGCCAACAACGTGGCCGAATACCTGGAAAAGAACGGCATCACCGCCATGGCCCTGCACGGCAACAAGAGCCAGGGGGCCCGCACGCAAGCACTGGCCGGCTTCAAGAGCGGCGAGGTCCGCGCCCTGGTGGCCACCGACATCGCCGCGCGCGGCATCGACATTGACGATCTGCCGCACGTGGTGAACTACGAGATTCCCAACGTCAGCGAAGACTATGTGCACCGCATCGGCCGCACCGGCCGCGCCGGTGCGGACGGCGCCGCCGTCAACCTGGTGTGCCTGGACGAGGAAGGCTTCATGGCCGACATCGAGCGCTTCACCAAACAGAAGATCGAGGTCCAGGTCGTCGAGGGCTTTGGCCCGGAGCCGGGTGAGCGCGCCGAACCCATCGCCATGGGTCGCCAGACCATCTGGGGCGGTGCCGGCAAGCCGCCGAGCCGCGAAGTCATGGCAGCGGCTGCCAAGGCGGCGCGCAGCGAGATGATGCAGCGCATCCGCGACAACAAGGCCAGCCAGGGTGACCGGGGCGGCAAGAGTGGCGGCGGGCAGCGCAGTGGCAACGGCCAGGGGCAGGCCCGTGGTCAGGGCCCCGCGCGCCCCCAAGGCGCCAAGCCCCAGGGTCAAGGCCAGGGGCAGGGTCGCAGCAACGAACAGCGCCGTGGCAGCAATGGCCCGCGCGGTGGTGGCAACGGGGGCGGCAATGGCGGTCAACCCGATCCGCTACGTACCGGCACCGACGCCCTGAGCCAGGGCGGTCGCCGCCGCGGCGGCGGCGGGGGTCGCGGCCGATCCGGTGGCAGTGGCCAGGGTGGCGGCAAGGGCGGTGGCGGTGGTGGCGTCGATCCGCTGCGCACCAACTACGGCCGCATCAGCCATTGAGTCGGCGCATACCCCCATGAACAACGGCCCTGCGGGGCCGTTTTTTTGCGGGCGTCAACCCGCGCCGCAAACACCACCGCTCGCGCTAGCATCGGCACATGAGCACCGATACCACCACCATCCGCTACGGCCTGCAGGGCCGGGTCTGCATCGTCACCGGCGCCGCGCAAGGCATAGGCGCAGCCTGCGCCCGACGCTTCGCGCGTGAAGGTGCACAGGTGATCCTCGCCGATGTGGCGGACACGCCAGGCCATGCGCTGGCCAGTGAGCTCGGCGCGCGCTATGTGCATTGCGATGTGGGCGACAAACCCCAGGTCGACGCCCTCGTCGCGCAGGCCCTTGCAGCCCACGGTCGCATCGACGTGCTGGTCAACAATGCCGGGATCTTCAAGGCCGCGGACTTTCTGGAGGTGAGCGAGGCGGACTTCGATGCCGTGCTGCGCGTCAACCTCAAGGGCGCCTTCCTCACGGGCCAGGCCGTGGCACGTGTCATGGCCCAGGCCGGGCGCGGCGCCATCGTCAACATGAGCTCGGTCAATGGCGTGCTGGCGATTCCCAGCATCGCCAGCTACAACGTCAGCAAGGGCGGCATCAATCAGCTCACGCGCGCCATGGCGCTGGCACTGGTCGACAAGGGCATCCGCGTCAATGCCGTGGCGCCGGGCACCATCGCCACCGAACTCGCGGCCCAGGCCGTGCTGACCAGCGAGGACGCACGCCAACGTATCCTGAGCCGTACCCCTATGAAGCGTCTGGGGGAACCCGAGGAGATCGCCGAGGCCGTCGCCTGGCTGGCCAGCGACGCGGCCAGCTACATCACAGGCGAGATCCTCACCGTGGACGGTGGGCGCATGGTGCTCAACTACACCGTGCCGACCTGATGCGCCACACGCCGCTCAACCACGCACAAACAGCGTGACCAGGGGATCGGGACCGACCTGGCGACTCCAGTGACCATGCACGGCCGGGTCGAAGGTGGCGCCCTCGGGCAGCAGGTCGGCCGAGTAGAAATGCTGGCCGGGCCCGAAGACGCGCGAGACCCCGCCCTGCAGGCCGATCTCCATCTGCCCCTGCAGGATGAAGCACCACTGCGGCGCGCCCGTACAGTGGAAGCTGCTGCGGAAACCCACCGGGCTCATGCGCAGCTGATAACCGCCGCTGGCAAACACCTGGGACAGCATGGACTGCGGCGTGCCCTCGCCCAGAGGAATCGATTCCTCGCGAAAGCGCGCGCGGCCATCGGTGTCGGTGTAGAGAATGACTTGGGTGAATTGACTCATGCCTGTCATCCTACCCGCTGCGCAGGCGGATCAGACCGTCGCCGCGCGTAGCGCCACCGGCTTCTCGGCTATGGGCAGGTGGATCAGCGCCGCACCCACGGCCAGGGCAATGTCGATGTACCAGACCCAGTCGTAACTGCCCGTGGCATCGAAGATCTGTCCACCCAGGTACGCCCCGAGGAAGCCACCGATCTGGTGCGTCAGCATGACCAGGCCGAAAAGCGTGGCCATGTGTGAGACGCCAAAGAACTTGGCCACCAGGCCGGCAGTCGGCGGCACGGTGGACAGGAAGGTCAGGCCCATGACCGCGGCAAAGATCAGCACCACGGGCCCGGTCTTGGGCGCGAAGACGAAGACCAGCACCGCCAGGGCACGTGTCGCATAGACCAGGGACAGCAGGGACTTCATACGCCAGCGACCCACGGCCCAGCCCATGGCCACGCTGCCCACGATGTTGAACAGGCCAAGCAGGGCCAGCGACCAGGCGCCCCATTCCGTGGGCAAGCCGCACAGGGCCACAACGCCCGGCAGGTGCGTGGCAAGAAAGGCCACATGGAAACCACAGACGAAGAAGCCCGTCGCGAGCAGCAGATAGCTCGGCGTGCGCAGCGCCTGGGCGATCGCCTCGCTCGTGCTGAGTTTTTTCGCGGCGCCGGGCGCGGCGCCGTGCCCCGCATGCCCCCGCAGCACATAGGCTGCCGGCAGGGCCAGCAGCACCAGCAGGCCCATGACCTGCATGGCCACCGACCAGCCTGCACCGGCCATGAGCACGGCGGCTATCGGGGCCATGAGGAACTGCCCAAAGGAGCCACCCGCGTTGACGATGCCGCTGGCCAAACCGCGCTTCTCGGGCGGTGTCAGGCGCGCAGCCGCGGCCATGAGCACCGCCGGACCGGCCATGCCTGCGCCGCCGGCCGCGAGCACGCCGATGGCCAGGATGAGTCCGGCCGTCGTCGTCATATAGGGCGTGATGAAGGTGCCCAGCGCGACGAGCGCCACGCCCAGCAGCAGCACTCGCCCGGCGCCCACACGGTCGGCCAGCGCACCCGCGAAGGGCTGGGTCAGGCCCCACCAGAGCTGCCCGAAGGCGAAAGCCAGGCTGATACTACCCACGCCCAGGCCTGTCGAGGTGTTGAGCGCGCTCATGAACAGCCCCATGGTCTGGCGCACCCCCATGGTCAACGCAAAGGTGCCAGCTGCGGCCAGCAAGACCAGCCACAGCGCCCATACGCGGGCATCACCGCGCTTCGTGTGTGTTTCAGACATCGTCTTCTCCGGTTTCCTCGGACGCCAGCAGTTCGAGCGCTTCGTCGATCAGGGAGTGCAGGGCCAGTACGCGCTCCACACCCAGCATCTGGTTGAGTTGTTCCTGCGCCGCGCGCCAGCGGCGCTGCGCCTCGGCGCGCTTGATCTGGCCCGCCTCGGTGGCAACCACCAGGCGGCTGCGCGCATCGACGCCGGGCAGGACCTCGAGCAGACCCTGGGCCACCAAAGGCTGCAGATTGCGCGAGAGCGTGGAAGCGCTCATGCGCATCGCCGCCGCCAGATCCACCGGGCGCAGCGGGCCGAGCTTGACCACGTGCGAGAGCAGGGAGTACTGCGTGACCTTGAGTCCGGTCTTGAGCAACTCCGCGTCGTAATGGCTCGTGACACGGCGCCCGAGCTGGCGCAGCTTGAGGTTGGTGCAGCCCTGGGGGCGGATTGGGTTCGCGGTGCTCATCTTTTATAATTGTATATGCAACTATTTCAGCTACACTGGCATCTGTATTCAACCCTGCTGCAAGGATGCCCATGAGCGCCCCCTCCCAACTCGACGCCTGGCTGGCCCAGGAAGAAGAAGTCCTGGCCCGCATCAACGCCGGTGTCGGCGTGGGTGTCTCGCGCCCCGATCAGGTGGCCGGCAAGAGCGGCCTGGAGTTGATGCAGGCCATGCTGCGCGGCGAGCTGCCCTTCCCGCCCATCGCCCAGACGCTGGACTTCCAGCTGCTGGACGTCTCCGAAGGCCGCGCCGTCTTCCAGGGGCGCCCTGGTCCGGCCCACCTCAACCCCATGGGCGGCATCCATGGCGGCTGGTACGCGACGCTGCTCGACTCGGCCCTGGGCTGTGCCGTGCACACCCTGATGCCGCCGGGCCGCGGCTACACCACGGCCGAGCTGGGCGTAAACCTGGTCAAGGCCATCCACCCGACCAAGGTCACGCGCGTGCGCGCCGAGGGCAAAGTGCTGCACTGCGGGCGCCAGCTGGCCACGGCCGAGGCGCGTCTGGTCGGCCCCGATGGCACGCTCTACGCCCACGCCACCACGACCTGTCTGGTTTTCGAACTTCCGGCACAATCGCGCGCATGAGATTCCTGCACACCATGCTGCGCGTCGGCGACATGCAGCGTTCCGTCGACTTCTACACCCGGGTCATGGGTATGAAGCTCTTGCGCACCACCGACCGCCCCGAACAGAAGTACTCACTCGCCTTCGTCGGCTACGAGAGCAACCCCGACCAGGCCGAGATCGAGCTGACCTACAACTACGGCGTCGACAGCTACGAGATGGGCGGCGCCTACGGCCACATCGCGCTGGGCGTGGACGACATCTACGCCACCTGTGAACAGATCCGCGCCCAAGGCGGCAACATCACGCGCGAGCCCGGCCCTGTGAAGGGCGGCAACACGCTGATCGCCTTCATCACCGACCCCGACGGCTACAAGATCGAGCTGATCCAGCGCGACGCCTGAGCCTCACCGGGGCCGGTTCGCGTGACTTTTTCGCCATAGGCGGCGGGGGCGCCAACCCCACCGGCCACCCGCCGTGGCCGACTCAGGCTAGGATGGGCACAGCAAGCGGCAGCCCCGCCGCTTGCATCCCCTGCGAGGTCCCGCACCTTGAGAGTGACTGCCCTGCTCCAGCGCACCCTGGCTTCGGCGCCGGCCGAGCCTGAGGTGCTGCACGACTGGCGTCACCGCATCCTCTCGACCATCCTTTTCTTCGTCGCCGTGCTGGGCGTGCTGACCGCCCTCCCGAGCATCTGGCTGGCGGCGCGGCAGGGGCTGTGGAGCGTCGCCTGGATCGACGTGGCCGCCCTGATCTGGGTGATCGCGCTCTGGAAGTACCGGCGCCTGTCCTACCGGCTGCGCGCCTGGAATCTGCTGGTCCTCATCTACCTCCTCGGAACCTGGTTCCTCTTCATCGTCGGGCCGGTCAGCCAGATCTACCTCATGGCCTTTCCGGTCATGGCCGCGCTGCTGCTGGGCCTGCGCCCTGCGCTCTTCGCCCTGCTGGTCAACGCCATCACGCTGATGACCGTGGGCTATCTGGGCAACACCGACCTGCAGGTGCCCGGCTTCGAGTCCCGGCCCTTCGTGGAGTGGGCGGTCATCACGCTGAACTTCCTCTTCATCAACACCCTCATCACGATCTCCTGCGCCGTGCTGCTGCAGCAGCTCGAGCGCTCGCTGGAGCGGCAGCAGGTCATCACCGCCTCGTTGCAGCAGGGCCAGGAAGACCTGCAGCGCGTCAATGCTGAACTGCAGCGCACGGCCGATGCGCTCAACCGCCTGGCCTACTACGACGAGCTCACCGGCCTGCCCAACCGCCGCCTGCTCATGGACCGGCTGGCCCAGGCCCAGGCCAGCGCACGCCGCAAGACCCAGGGCGCCACCCTGCTCTACCTGGACCTGGACCGCTTCAAGAACATCAACGATGCGCGCGGGCATGCGGCCGGCGACGCACTGCTGGTCGCGGTGGCGCAGCGCCTCAGTGGCCTCATGCGCGAGGACGACACGGTGGCCCGCCTCGGTGGCGACGAATTCGTGGTCCTCGCCCTCCACGGGACGACCGAGACCGAGGGCGATGCGCGCAAGGCCAGCGTGATCGCCGGCAAGGTACGCGAGGCCTTCGAGCAGCCTTTCATCGTCGACGGCCAGCCCTATGCCGCACACGCCAGCATCGGTGTCGTGGTACTCGGCGGGACAGCACAGACTGCCGAGGAACTGGTCCGCGACGCGGATACCGCCATGTACCGGGCCAAGGCCGCCGGCCGCCACCGCATCGCCTACTTCGAGGCCGCCATGCAGCAGGAGGTGGAGGCCCAGCTGGTGCTCGAACACGAACTGGCCCGCGCCATCGAACAGGACCAGCTGGCCCTGCATCTGCAATCCCAGATGGACGCCGACGGCACCGTGGTCGGCGTCGAGCTGCTGCTGCGCTGGACCCATCCCACGCTGGGTGCCATCACGCCGGCACGCTTCATCCCGATTGCCGAGGAAAGCCAGCTCATCCTGCGCCTGGGCGACTGGGTGCTGGCGCAGGCCTGCCACATCCAGCGGCAGCTGCACGCCGCCGGGCATGCGCTGCCGATCGCCATCAACGTCAGCCCGCGCCAGTTCCGCCAGGGCGATTTCGTCGAGCGGACCCTGGCCATCCTCGACCGCCACCAGGCCGACGCCACGCTGCTGGTCTTCGAGGTCACCGAGGGCCTGTTGCTCGACAATCTGGAGCGCACCATCCAGCGCATGCAGGCCCTGGCCGCACGTGGCATCCGCTTCTCCATCGACGACTTCGGCACCGGCTACTCCAGCCTCGCCTATCTCCAGCGTCTGCCCCTGCACGAGCTCAAGATCGACCGCAGCTTCATCCAGGACACACCACAGGACCCGGGCGACACGGCCATCGTCGCGATGATCCTCTCCATGGCGCGCCATCTGGGCCTCAAGGTCGTTGCCGAAGGCGTGGAGACACGCGCCCAGGCCGACTTCCTCGCCGCCCATGGCTGCGACGCCCAGCAGGGCTTCCTCCATGCAAGGCCCCAGTCACTGGACCAGTGGCTGGCCACCACCCTGCACAGCCACAGTCTTTTCGGTACCTTGTGAACGCCCAGCCTGCCCTGCCCCGCCCCCTGCGTGATCCCGCACCCATGCTGCACACGACCCTGCAGCAGTGGGGGGGCCATGGCGACCTCTGGGTCTTCGGCTACGCCTCGCTGATCTGGCGCCCCGACTTCGACTACGAGGAGCGCCGCCCCGCCCATGTGCGCGGCTGGCACCGCGCGCTCAAGATGTGGAGCCGTGTGAACCGCGGCACGCCCGAGCTGCCGGGTCTGGTCTTCGCACTACTCACGGGCGGCAGCTGCCACGGCATGGTGTTTCGCGTGCGGCAGACCCAGGTGCGCGAGGTGCTGCACACGCTGTGGGAACGCGAGATGCCAACCGGCGTCTACGACCCACGCTGGCTGCGCTGCGAGACGCCACACGGCCCGGTCAGCGCCCTGGCCTTCACGCTCTCGCGCCGCAGCCCCAACTACACCGGCTCGCTGAGCCCGGACCAGTACCGCCACATCTTCAGCCATGCGCGTGGCCGCTACGGCAGCACACACGACTACGCGCGCCAGACTTACGACAGCCTGCGCACCCACGGTATCCGCGACAAGGCGCTGGAGGCCTTGCTGGCGCACGCGCGCTGAGACCTTGTCCGAAGCAGGGTCGCCAGCCGCGCGCTTGCAGCGCCCTGGCAGGCCCTCTAGAGTGACGGCACGCATCACAACAACCCAGGAGACCTCATGCGCACCCCCCTCTTGACCCTCGCCGCAGCGCTGGCACTGACCGCCTGTGCCACGCCTTCCGGCCCCTCGGCCAGCGCCCAGCTCCAGCCCACGCGGGGCAACAGCACCAGCGGCGAAGTGCGCTTCGTCCAGCACGGCGACAAGGTGCGTGTGAGCGGCGAAGTCCGGGGCCTCAAGCCTGGCGCCGAGCACGGCTTCCATGTCCATGACAAGGGCGACTGTTCCAGCGGCGACGGGATGAGCACCGGCGGCCACTACAACCCGGGCGGCCGCAAGCACGGCGCCCACGGCCAGGGCGAACACCATGCCGGTGACCTGCCCAGCCTGAGGGCAGACGCCAACGGCGTGGCCCGCTTCAGTTTCGAGTCCCGCACCATCGCGGTCGGCAGCGGCAACACCGACATCGTCGGACGCGGCCTGATCGTGCACCGGGACCCGGACGACTACACGACGCAGCCCACCGGCAATTCCGGGCCGCGCCTGGCCTGCGCCGTGATCACCCGTTCATAAAGCCCTGGCCTGCAGGATCTGCTGCGCACGCGCCAGATCCTCGGGCGTGTCGATGTCGCTGACACAACCGGGGTCGTCGACCTCGACCGTCCACAGCCGATGACGGCGCACCACGGCCGCCGCACCGGTCGCACCGCCCAGCGCCATCAACGCCTCGGCACAGGTGCGTGCAAACCGCACGGGATGGCCCTGGCGCCCCTGGTAGACCGGGCGAACCACCGTCTGCACATCCGGCGCAGCGGCAACCAGGCGCAAGGTTTCGGGCAGCACCAGGGGCAGGTCGGCTGGCAGGATCAGCCAGCCCTCGGCATCGGCTGTGGCGCGCACGGCCGCCGCGATGCTGTCGCCCATGCCCGGATGCGGCGCTTCCTCCAGATGCCAGGGCAGGCCGCTGGCGCGCACGGCGTCCAGCGTGTGCCGCAGCACGGTCTTGCCGCCCAGCAAGGCCTGCAGTTTGTGCGTGCTGCCGCCTGCGGCGAGAAAACGTGCACCACGCCCCGACGCCAGCACCAGAACCGTCGGGCTCATGCTGCTGTGATACAACCGGGCGCGATGCCCGCAGTCGCGCGAGCCGCGTTCTTGACCTGCACGATCTCGGCCAGGATGGACACCGCGATCTCGGCCGGCGTACGCGCCCCGATGGCCAGTCCCACCGGCCCGTGCAGGCGGGCCAGCTCCTCGGCGCTGAGGTCGAAATGCACCGCCAGGCGCTGCTTGCGTGCCGCCTGGTTACGGCGCGATCCGAGCGCACCGACGTAAAAAGCCGCTGACTTGAGTGCCTCCAGCAGGGCCATGTCATCGAGCTTGGGATCGTGGGTGAGGGCCACGATGGCGGTGTGTGCATCAGGCAGCAGTTCGCGCACCACGTCGTCGGGCATGCCCGGCAGGCGCTGCACGCCGGACAGATCCATGGCGTATTCCTCGCGCGGGTCGCACACCAGCACCTCGAAGTCCAGCAGCGCGGCCATCTGGGCCACGGCCTGCGAGAGCTGGCCCGCACCGATCAGCAGCAGACGCCAGCGTGGTCCGAAGACCGTGGTGAGTCTTTGCGCATCGAAGACCAGGCCCTGGCCACGCACGGCATCGGCCAGCGTCACCGCGCCCGTCGTCAGATCCAGCGTGCGCGCCACCAGCCGATGTTCGGCCGTCCGGGCCAGCAGCTGCGCGATCCAGGTCGCCTCCTGCAGCGGCTCCTGCACCAGGCGCAGGGTGCCGCCGCACGGCAGTCCGAAGCGCGCAGCTTCGTCCTGGTCCACACCATAGACGATGAGTTCGGGCCGGGCCGCAGACGCGTGCTGCCGACCGGCGGCCAGGGCCGCCTTGGCGCGCGCAATCAGGTCGTCCTCGACGCAGCCACCCGAGACCGAACCGCTGACCACGCCGTCTGCACGCACGGCCAACAGGGCCCCGGGCGGGCGCGGCGCGCTGCCCCAGGTCTGCACCACCGTGACCAGTGAGACCCCATGACCAGCCTGTTTCCAGGCCAGCGCATCGGCCAGCACCCGCAAGTCCAGACTTTCCATCCTGCTGCCCTTTCGGTCTTTCTATACTGCGAGTATGACCAAGATCGCAGACCTCCGCAAAAGCTACGAACGCGCCGAACTCAGCGAGGACGCGTCCCACGCCGACCCGCTGCAACAGTTCGACCAGTGGCTGCACGAGGCCATCCAGTCCGAGCTGCCCGAACCCAACGCCATGACCGTGGCGACCGTGGGCAGCGACCTGAGGCCGTCTACGCGCGTCGTGCTCATCAAGGGTTATGACGCGCGCGGCATCGTCTGGTACACCAACTACGAAAGTCGCAAGGGCCGCGAGCTCGCGGGCATCCCCTTTGCCGCCCTGCAGTTCCATTGGGTCGAGCTGGAGCGCGTGGTGCGCATCGAGGGCCAGGTGGAGCAGGTCAGCGGCGAAGAAAGCGACGCCTATTACGCCAGCCGCCCGCTCGATTCACGCATCGGCGCCTGGGCCAGTCCGCAGAGCCAGGTCATCCCTGGCCGCGGCGTGCTGGTGGCCAATGCCGCCAAATACGGCGCACAGTTCCTGCTCAAACCACCGCGCCCCCCGCACTGGGGTGGCTACCGGCTGGTGCCCGACCGCTGGGAGTTCTGGCAGGGCCGGCCCAGCCGGCTGCACGACCGTCTGCGCTACACGGTAGATGGCCGCGGCGGCTGGATGCGCGAGCGGCTGGCCCCCTGAAACCGGCGCTTCGTCAGGACTTCGAAGCGACGGCCTGGGCCTGGACGCGTATCCACTCGACCAGATCGCGCACATCCTTGCGCGGTTTGGGGTCGGCCTGCACCAGCCAGTAGGCGTGGCCGCCGGAGCGGCGATGCTGGGCCTGCTTGAGCACCGTCAGGCGGCCGTCGGCCAGCATGGGCTCGATCAACTCATGCCGCCCGAGCGCCACGCCCTGCCCCGCCAGAGCGGCCTGGATGACCTGATCGTACTGATTGAAACGCAGCACGCCCTTGGCCATGCCGCTGCTGAGCCCGACAGCATGGAGCACATCCTCCCAATGCAGCCAGGGACGCCCCGGCTCCTCGTACTCCAGCAACACCAGGGAGGCCAGATCCGCAGCCGTCTTCAGGCGCTTGGCCGCGAACGAGGGATGGGCGACGGGCACGACCGTCTCACTGAAGAGCTTCTGCGCCCCCCAGGGAGCCTTGCTCTCGTCGCAATAACGGATGGCAAGGTCAACGCCCTCCTGGTGCAGGTCCAGCACCTTGTTGGTCGCGGCGACGCGCAGGTCGATGTCGGGATGCTGCTGCTGGAGCCGCCCCAGACGCGGCAGCAACCAGAGCGCGGCGACGCCCACGCTGGTCGTGATCGTCACCGGCCGGCGGTAGCCGGCCGCCAGCGAGGACACCGCATCCTGCAGCTGCTGCAGCGCGCCGTCGGCCGCGCGGAACAGGCGTTCGCCTTCGGCGGTGAAGCGGATGGACCGATGGCCGCGTGTCAGCAGCTTCGTGCCCACCGCCGTCTCGAGCGCCTGGATCTGCCGGCTGACCGCCGACTGCGACAGGCACAGATCCTGCGCCGCCAGGGTGATGCTCATGCGCCGCCCCACGGCGACGAAACCGCGGATCAGGTCCAGCGAGGCCAATCGGAACAGAGGTGTGGACATGGTCTCAGTGCGCCGGGGCCAGCGATTTTTGCCGCGCTGCGAGCGCCGCGCCGATGAAGAGGGCGCCGGCCGAGACGATCAGGCCGCGCGCCAGCCCGCCTGGCCCGTCGGCGATCTTGCCCACCAGGGTCGGGCCGACGATCTGGCCGAAGGCAAAGGCCACAGTGAAAGCGCTGATGCCAGCGGACCAGGACTCGGGCGGCAGATTGTGCCGCACCAGGGCCGTGGTGGACGCCACCACCGAGAGGAAGACCGCGCCGAAGGCGATGCCCGAGAGGAAGACCAAGGGCACGGCGCTGCTCAGGGCCGGCAGGATGGCGGCCACGCCCAGTACGCCGTTGAGGATGGCCAGAGACTCGCCGCCCTTGTAGTGATCGAGCATGCGTGCCCAGATGCGCGAGGACGCCACCACCGCCAGCCCAAGCAGGGTGTAGAACGCGGTGATCCACGCGGCAGGCATGCCCTGCTCCTTGAGCAGGGCGACGACAAAGGTCATGTAACCGATGTAACCGACGCCAAACATGAAATAGCCGCCCAGGCCGTAGCCGAAATCCCGCGCCGCGAAACGCCGTTGCCCGTTCTGCCCGGGCGACGCTTCGCCTATCGTGCGCGCCGGCCCTGCCATGCAGGCCGTCGCGCACAGGCAGGCGACCCCCAAGGCCAACCACGGCCATTGCCAGGCATGCGCCATGCCAAGCGCCTGCGCACCAGCCAGTGCCCCCGGCACCAGTCCAGCGGACAGCGCGATGCCGATGCCCGTGCCACCGTAGTACAGACCGATCAGGAAACCCGCACGACCAGGATGCAGAGAACCCAAGCGCGCGGCCAGCACACCGCCCGTGATGAACATGAAGGCGCTGGCCACGCCTGCAGCCACGCGTTGCGCGAACAAGGCGCTGGCATCGGTCACCAGACCCGACATGAGCATGAAACCGCTGGCCAGCAAGGCACCGACCATCAGCAGACGCCACACACCCAGGCGGCGCATCAATGCGGGGGTGAGCAGGGCGCCAATGAAGTAACCGAGTGCATTGGCGGTGTTCATCGCACCGGCCAGCAGGTAGGACCAGCCCAGATCCTCGCGCATGGGCGGCAGCAGCAGGCCATAGGAAAAGCGCGTCAGTCCCAGCGCCACTGCGGCCGCCAGCGACAAGGCCAGCGCCGTGGTCAGGGGATGGGACTGGGACGGGTCGGCGGAAGGGCGATGCAGCTGCATGAATGACGGCTAGACATGTGAAGTCTGAAGTCTGGCAGCTTACAAGTGTCTCTTCAAACGATTTTTATGCAAACCTTGGATGCGTCAGACACATGTCATAGATTGACGTCAGAGCAGCCCCACCAGGGCCATGGCCAGCGGCACGCTGAGCAGGGCCGCAGCGTTCGACACGGTGATGCTGGCCGTCACCAGCTCCTCGGCCACCGAATAGCGCTGCGAGAACAGAAACACGTTGGCCCCCATGGGCAGAGCCGCCGTCACCACCATGACCACCAGGGCCAGGCCCGAGAGTCCCATGAGCAAGCCCAGCCCGGCCACCAACGCCGGCATCAGCAGGTTCTTGACCAGCGTGAGTCCCAGCGCCCCGCGCAGATGCGGCCCCACGGTGGTACCGGCCAGCGTCACCCCCACCAGCAGCAGCGCCAAGGGGCCGAAGGCATTGCCCAGCCATTGCAGGGGCTTGTCCACCACCTCGGGGATGGCCCAGCCCGTCTGCGCATAGAGCAGGCCTGCAATGATGGGCAAAGGCACCGGGTGGATCACGGCGTTGCGCACCGCGCCCAGCACCGTGCGCAGCATGGCACGCATCCCCTGTCCGCCACCGCTGGCCTCGCGCGCCACGGCCAGCTCCAGAATCACGGTGCCCACCGTCAGCAGCACCAGCGCGTGCAGGGAGATCAGCGACAGCAAAATCACAAGGCCCGCCTCGCCATAGGCCAGGCTGACCAGCGCAATGCCAATCATCACCGTGTTGCTGAAGGTGGTGGCCAAAGCCAGCACCGCCGCACGCCGGTTGAAGCCCTGCCAGAACAGCATCAGCGCAAACAGCAGCAACACTGCCGCGAAGTAGGTCAGCAGCGGCAAGGCCTCCAGCTGCTTCACATCCACCTTGCCCATGGTTCGGAACATCAGGGCCGGCGTCAGCACGAGGAAGACCAGATTGGAAAGATCCTTGCTCGACTCGGCGCGTATCCAGCGCAGGCGACCGGCCACATAACCCAGGATCACGAGCAGGACGACGGGACCGAGGGCTGAGAAAACGGGGTGGTTCATGAGAGCTCTATCGTAGAGTATGGCTCTCTGACTCACGCCTTCTGCTTGTGTGGCAAGCCGGGGCGAACCCCGGCTTGCCACACCATCAAACAACTTCGATCAGAAGCTGAGCTGCAAGCCCACCTTCAAGCGCCGCCCCGGCAAAGGAACACCCCCGGGCCGCGTCTGCGTGAGGATCGAAGACGACGAATAAGCCAGGGTATTGGTGAGGTTGTCCACCCGCGCATACCAGAGCGCCGGCAAACCACCCACCTTGTCCCGCAGACTCAAAGCCGCATTCCACAGCGTGTAGCCTTCCGTCGTGCGCTGGCCCTCCGGCACCCGGTCCTGCCCTGCATAGCGGTCCACGCCCAGGCGTGCATTCCAGGCCGCGCGGCTCCACTGCAGCGTGGCGCCCACGCGGTGCGGGGCGATGCGCGGCAGGGCCTGGCCGGTGCTGGTGTTCTCGGCTCGCACGGTGTCGGCACGCAGGCCCAGGTCGAGCTTGTGCAAGGTGTCGAGCAGGCGCACGCTGCCGCTGGTCTCCAGGCCGGTGAAGCGCGCCTGCACCTGGGTGTAGGTGTACTGCGGCGGTGTGGCGGCCAGGTCCGTGCCCTCGAGCGAGATGTAGTTGCTGAAGCGGTGCTGGAAGAGCTGCACCTTGGCCCGGTGTGCGCCACGCTTCCAGGCCGCGCCGATGTCCACATTGGCCGAACGTTCCTTGTCCAGGTTGGGGTTGCCGATCTCCTCGGAATTCGTCGCCACGTGCTCGCCGTTGGCGTAAAGCTCGTAATGCCGCGGTGCGCGCTCGTTGAGCGAGACGTTGGAGGTCAGCTGCCACTCGGGCGCCACATTCCACAAGGCGCCCAGGGCGTAGCTGGCCGGATTGAAGTTGCGCGAGCCCGGCGTGAAGGCGGCGTTGCCATCAATGCCGAGAGACTCCACACGCACCGACTCCAGGCGTGTGCCTGCGCTGAGCTTGCCCCAGGATGTGCCCAGTTCCTCGTGCACGAAAGCCGCGCTGCTGCGCGTGCGGCTGTTGGGGGCGTAGGCCTCGTCGCCGTTGGCCGAGAAATCGCTGCTGTCGAACTGCAGGCCGACCACGCCGTCGAGCTTGCCGATGCGCGCGTGCCGTGCTTCCAGGCGCAGGTCCTGGCCGCGGGTCTTGAAGCGCGTGCCGACTTCGCTGCCCTCGAACTCGGTGTGGGCGTAGTCGGTCAGGTTGTACTGGGCCTTGACGCTCTGGAGGAAGGGGCCCAGCTCGCGCAGCTCGCCTTCGAGCGCGTAGCGGTTGGAACGCATGCGGATCGTGACTTCGTCCTCGGCCACGGCGCCGTAGTTCTTGTCATAGATGGAAGCCGAGGCACCGAGGTAGCCGCGGTCGAAGAACAGCGTGCCGCCAACGGCACCGCCATAGGTCTCGCTGGCCGAGTTGCAGATGCGGCGGTCCGTCGTCGTCACACCGTTCTTGGTGCAGGCCAGGTTCACCGGTACCGAGACGTCTTCGGTCTTGCGCGACATGGCGTCCACGTGCAGGGTGTAACGGTTGGTGCCGGCGTCCAGCACCACGGCGCCGCCCTGCTCCTTGTTGCCGGTGGCAAAGCCGGCATCGAGGCGACCGGCCACGCCGCCCTTCTCGCCGAACAGCGGCTCGCGGTGGATGCGGCCGTCGATGACGTTGACCACGCCGCCCACGGCGCTGCCGCCGTACTGCAGCACGCCCGGGCCGCGCAGCACCTCGACGCGCTCGATCAGCAGCGGGTCGAGCGCCACCGCGTGATCCGGGCTCAGGGCCGACAGATCCAGGCTGGCGCTGCCGTTGTTGAGGAGGGTGATGCGGTCGCCATCCTGGCCGCGGATCACGGGGCGGCTGGCGTTGGGGCCGAAATAGCTGCTGCTCACACCGGGCATGCCGTTGAGCGTTTCACCCAGGGTGCTCTGGCCGCGTTGCAGCAGCTCGTAGTTGTTGAGCTGGTCCACCGGGGCGATCAGCTCGGTGGCGCCCAGCGGGTTGCCGGTGACGACCACGGTGTCCAGCGTGGCGTGGTCATGGGCCCAGCTGCTGCAGGCCAGCAGGCTGAGGCTGGCAATGGCGCTGAGGCGGAAGGATTTCGAAGGACTGGAAATTTTGCGCATGGGGTTCTCGTTGAATCAAAAGGCGGCACACCGCGGCGCGCAAGCGTCACGGTGCAACACGAAAGGGAAGATTCAGCGAGAAGCCGGCGGTGCGCGCGCGGCAAAGGCCGCGCAAGGGCGCGGCTGCAGGGCCTGCAGCACGACCCAGGCGGGCAGCAGCGGCAGGGCCGAGGGGATGGCGAGCTGAGGCGCGACCACCGGGCCGCCCTGACCCAGCGAGTCATACAAACGGCACTCACTGTCGCCAGAGGCGTGCGCCAGCAGCTGGGCCAGCAAGCCATGCCCGGCATCCTCATGGTCGTGGTCCTGCGCGGCAGCAACAGGCTGGGCCTGCAGGTCATGGACGTGCAGCACGCCGTGCGCCAGCCCCAGCAGCTGGGCCCAGAGCAGGGCCAGCACGAGCAGCACCGTGCCCGGCAGTGGCCGGAACGGGTGACGGGTCGTGGGCTGGGGACGGAACATGGGAAACGCGGACGAGGGACGGATTATTTCACGGGAACGGCGTCGGTGATGCGGTAGTACAGGCCATAGGGGTCGTCACGCAGCACGGACAGGCGGCCCTGCACCACCACGGGCTCCATGCCGTAGCGGATCGGCGTCTTGCTGCGCACCTCGACCATGCTCTCGGGCCCGCCGGGCAGGCAGAAGGAGCAGGTCAGCGGCACCGAGCTCAGCAGGAAGTGCGTCTGCTTCTCGCCGGGCTCGAGCGGCATCATGAAGCCCTGCACGCGCTGCGGCTTGCCGTCCAGCGCCTGGATCTCGGGCGGGAAGACAGGCAGCACGCGGTTTTTCTCGATGCGCGTCTTCACGTTCGTGAGGAAGGACCAGGGCAGCACGTCGCCGCGCTCCTTGAGCTGCGGGAAGGGGCTGCCCGCGCCGTGCACGCCGGCGCCGCTGCCCGGCGGGCCGCTGGGCACGCCGCCTTCGATGGGCGGGCTCAGCTGGGCCTGGGCCGTGAAGCACAGCGCCAGCAGCAGGGAGGACAGGATGGTTTTAGTGGACATGGCGCATCCCGCAGTACTTGCCCAGGGCCAGGCCCTTGCAGGCGGCCTGCAGCTCCTTCTGGCAGACATCATGCTTCTTGCCGGATTCGAGGCAGCGCGCGGCGGCCTCGTGCGCCGCGGCCATGGCCCGGTGGCGCTGGATGTCCTCGGCCACGGCCTTGGCGTCGTTCTCGTGGGCCTGCACGGCCAGCAGTGGCAGGGCCAGCAGCACGAGACTGAGCAGCTTTTTCATCATCGGTCCTTTCATCGTTCATTGAGCAGCGCCACCGCGCTGCTGCGGTAGGCCGCCAGCACCGGCAGGGCCGAGGCGAGCGCGGCCACCGTCAGAGCCAGGGCCGGCACCCAGAGTTCCTCGGCCAGCCAGAGGGCCCCGCGCAGCGGCAGGGATTGGTCGTTGTCCAGCATCCAGCCTAGCAGGCCTGTCAAGCCATGGCCGGCCGCCAGGCCCAGCAGCGTGGCCAGCGTGGCCAGCCACAGGGCCTCGGCCAGCAGCAGGCCGGCCACGCGCCGCGGCGGCGCGCCCAGCATGCGCAGCAGGGCCAGGTCGGCGCGGCGCTCGCGCACCGCGCTCCAGAGCGCGATGAACACGCTCAGGCCCGCGGTCAGCAGCAGCACGGCGGCAAAGCCGCGCAGCACATCGGTGCCCACGCCCACCATGCGCAGCAGGCGCGTGATCTCCAGCGCGGGTGCGGCGGCCTGCAGGGAGGTGGCGCTGTTCACGTAGCGCGGAAA
This sequence comes from Burkholderiaceae bacterium, assembly GCA_019746735.1. Classification (GTDB taxonomy): domain Bacteria; phylum Pseudomonadota; class Gammaproteobacteria; order Burkholderiales; family Burkholderiaceae_C; genus Hylemonella. The sequence continues at coordinate 21,008 of JAIERT010000057.1, forward strand.
GGTCACGGCCGCCAGCGGGCTGCGGTAGCGCACCAGGGCCAGGGTGATCTCGCGCTCGGCCTCCAGCGCCTGGCGCTCGGCCTCGTCCTCGGGCTCGCCCTCGTGCACACGCCAGACCGACTCGCTGGCGGTCAGCACCAGGCGGTCGAGCACGCAGCCGCAGGGCGCAAGCACACCGCTCACGCGGTAGAGCTCGTCGCCATGTTCCTCGCCGCCCGCGCCCAGGCCATGGGCGCCGGCAAACAGGCCGCCCACCGCCAGGCCGGTGCTGCGCGCGACCTGGGCGCCGAGCACGGCCTCCATCGGCGCCTGCCACCAGGCACCTTGTGCGAGGCCGGCGCCGTAGTGCACCGGGTAGTCGCGCGTGGTGCCGACGATGCGAAAGCCCCGGTAGCTGTCGCCCAGGCTCAGCGGGATGAGCTGGGCCACGCGCGCGTCCTGCGCCAGGGCCTGCGCCTCGGCCAGCGGGATGTTGCCCGTGGGCACGTCCAGATGGAACACGCCCGAGAGGATGAGCTGCAGCGGGCTGCCCTTGGCACCGACCACGGCGTCGATGCCCGCGAGGTCGCGCTCGAAGGCGCGGTCGATCTGGGTGCGCACCAGCAGCAGCAGGGTGATGGCGGCCAGGCCCAGGCTGAGCAGCAGCAGGTTGAGCACGGTGGCCAGCGGACGCGCCCAGAGGTAGCGCCAGGCCAGGGACAAGGTGTTCATGCCACCGCCTCCCGCGCCAGATCGAGGTCCAGCACCTGGGCCTCGGGCAGCGCGGCACGCACACGCGCGTCATGGGTGGCGATGACCAGCGTGGCGCCGCAGCGCAGCGCGCTGGCCTGCAGCAGATCCAGGGCGTCGCGCGCGGCCTCGTCGTCGAGGCTGGCCGTGGGTTCGTCGGCCAGGATCACTTGGGGTTGCAGCAGCACGGCACGCGCCAGCGCCACGCGCTGCGCCTGCCCGCCCGAGAGCTGCGCGGGCCGGCGCGCT
>JAIERT010000113.1 GCA_019746735.1 Burkholderiaceae bacterium
TAGCCGCAAGTTTGCCAGCAAAATATGCCCACGCCGGGGCTGGAAAACAAATGCTTTACACTGGCGCGCGGCCCGGACCTCCGGGCCGTCCTTACGTCAGCCCCCCATGGAAGTCTTCGAATTCCTCATGCCCATCTTCACCGAATACGGCTACGTGGCCGTGTTCGTGATGCTGCTGATCTGCGGCTTCGGCGTGCCCATCCCCGAAGACGTGACCCTGGTGACGGGCGGCGTGATCGCCGGCCTGGGCCACGCCAATGTGCACACCATGTTCGCGGTGGGCATGGCCGGCGTGCTGATCGGTGACGGGCTGATGTTCATCCTGGGCCGCGTCTACGGCCAGCGCATCCAGCGCCTGCCGGGCTTTCGGCGCATTCTCACGCCCGAGCGCTTTGCCAAAGCGCAGGACGCCTTCCACAAATACGGCAAGTGGGTCATGTTCGTGGCCCGCTTCCTGCCCGGGCTGCGCACGCCGGTGTTCTTCTCGGCCGGCATGAGCCACCGCGTGAGCTTCGGCACCTGGTTCATCATGGACGGCTTTGCCGCCATCATCAGCGTGCCCATCTGGGTCTACCTGGGCTACTTCGGCGCCCAGAACTGGGACTGGATGTTCGAGGTGCTGCGCCAATTCCAGCACGGCATCTTCGCGCTGCTGGGCATCCTGGCCATCTGGCTCGGGGCCTACTGGTGGAAGCGCCGTCGCGCCAGCCGCAACAACCCGTGAGCGCCACGGCCACGCCGCTGGCCGCCTGGGCCCTGGTGTTCAACGCCTTCGTCTGGGGCGTCTCCTGGTATCCCTTCCGTCTGCTCGAGGCCGCCGGCCTGCATCCCTTGTGGGCCACCTTCGGCATCTATGCGCTGGCCGGCGCGGCCCTGCTGGCCTGGCGACCTGGGGCCTGGCGTCATTTCCTGCGGCATCCGCTGCTGTGGCTGCTGCTCGCAGCGGCCGGCCTGACCAATGTGGGTTTCAACTGGGCCGTGACCGTGGGCGACGTGGTGCGCGTGGTGCTGCTGTTCTACCTCATGCCCGCCTGGTCGGTGCTGCTGGCCTGGGGGCTGCTGGGTGAGCGCCCCACGCTGCGTGCCCTGGCCCGCCTGCTGCTGGCCCTGGCCGGCGTGGCCATCGTGCTCAAGACCCCGGATTCGCCCTGGCCCGTGCCCGCCAGTCTGCCCGACTGGCTGGCGCTCGTGGGCGGCCTGGCTTTTGCGTTGACCAATGTGCTGCTGCGTCGTCTCAAGGACACGGCGGAAGAGGCACGCATGATGGCCATGTTCGCCGGTGGCGCGCTGCTGGCGGCCGCGGCCGCCGTGCTGGGCCAGTCACTCGGCCTGGCCTATGGGCCGCCAGCGCCCGCCGCAGGCTGGTTGCTGCTGGCGCTGGGCACGAGCCTGGCCTTTCTCGTCGCCAACCTCGGCCTGCAGTACGGCGCGGCCCGTCTGCCGGCGGCCACAACGGCGCTGGTCATGCTCACCGAGGTGGTGTTCGCCAGCGTGTCGTCGGTGCTCATGGGTGCGGCCGAGCTGCAGGCCCGCACGCTGATCGGTGGCGCGCTGATTCTGCTGGCCGCGCTGTGGGCGGCCTGGCCGGAACGGCCGGGACTGGCGTCCGGGCACTGACGCGCCCCACGTCCACGCACTTCTTGCGTCCGCGCGCGCTCGGCACAGGCAAGGCATTCGCTGCGCTCGAGGATGCGGCCTCTGCACACCGCAGCAGATTTTTTCTGCGGCCGCCATTACGTAGAAATACGCCATGGTATGTCCGCACAGTGCAAATGCCATGTCCTCCCTATAGTTTCCCGCTGATCACATAACGATGAAACGTTGGAGACAATCATGGTTCACGCATCGCGCCTCTTCTGCATGGCCGCCCTGGCCCTGCTGCAAACAGTGGCCAGCGCCAGCGAGCTGGTCATCAGCCAGGTCGCCCCGCTGTCCGGTGTGCTGGCCAGCACCGGCAAGCAGATGGTGCTGGGTGGCGAGATCTACTTCAAGCACATCAATGACACCGGCGGCATCCACGGCAAGAAGATCAAGGTGCTGGTCGCCGACGACGGCTACAAGGTGGACGAGACCGTCCGCCTGACGCGCGAGGCCCTGGCCAAGCCCGAAGTGCTGGCGCTCTACGGCTTTGCCGGCACGGCCAATATCGGCAAGCTGCTCAGCGACAACGTGCTCAGGGACGGCGGTGCGGTCCTGGTCTCCCCCTACACCGGCGGCGAGCCCTTGCGCACACCGTTCAATCCCTGGATCTTCCATGTGCGCGCCGGTTATGGCGACGAGACCGAGCACATGGTGCAGCAGCTCGTGACCCTGGGCATGAACCGGGTGGCCGTCATGTACCAGGACGACGGCTTCGGCAAGGCGGGGCTCGAGGGGGTGGAGAAGGCGCTGACCAAGCGTCAGCTCAAGCTCTCGGTGGCCGCGCCCTACGAGCGCAACACCGACAAGGTCGAAGAGGCGGTGAAGAAGGTCCTGGCCTCGGATGCGCAGGCCGTCATCATGATTTCGGTGAACCGACCCACGGCCGCCTTCATCAAGCGCTACCGCGAAGCCGGTGGCGGGGCGCAGCTCTTCAACATCTCGGTGGTGGACCCGGCCGAGATCGTCAAACTGGCCGGGCTGGAGAACGCGCACGGCCTGGGCATCAGCCAGGTGGCGCCCTACCCCTACCTGCCCAAGCTGCCGGTCGTGCGCGAGTACCAGAGCCTGCTGCAGAAGTACGCCCCCGGCGAACAGATCAACTACACCAGCTTCGAGCTCTTTCTCGGTGCCAAGGTGCTGGTCGAAGGCCTGCGCCGCGCCGGGCCGAATCCGACCCGCGCCCAGCTCATCAAGGCCATGGAGGGCATGAACAATTTCGATCTCGGGGGCACGTCCGTGCGCTACGCGCCGGACAACCGCGTGGGCTCACGCTACGTCGAGGTCACCGTGATCGGCAGCTCGGGCAAGCTGCTCAAGTAGCGGCCAGCGCCTCGTCCAGCAGCTCGACCCAGTGCCGCACCGGCGTGTCGGTGCCGCTCTGCAGGTGCGTGATGCAGCCGATGTTGGCGGAGACTATCTGCGCTGGCTGCATCTCGCCGAGGTTGGCGAGCTTGCGGTCGCGCAGTTCGTAGGCCAGCTTGGGATTGAGCACGGAGTAGGTGCCAGCCGAGCCGCAGCACAGATGCGGTTCGACGCGGCAGGTGTTGACCTGGAACCCGAGTGCCACCATGTGCTGCTCCACGCCGCCACGCAGCTTCTGCCCATGCTGCAGCGTGCAGGGGGGATGAAAGGCAATCTGCCCGGCCCGGGCCTGCACCTTGTCGCGCAGGGCGGGTACGAGTTCGGGCAGCAGCTCGCTCAGGTCTTGGGTGAGCTCGCTGATGCGCTGGGCCTTGGCCGCATAGGCGGGGTCGTCGTGCAGCAGATGGCCGTAGTCCTTGACGGTCACGCCACAACCGGACGCATTCATGACGATGGCTTCGACACCGGCCTCGACATGCGGCCACCAGGCCTCGATGTTGGCGCGCATCTGCGCCTTGCCGCCGGCCTGGTCGTTGAGGTGGAACTTGACGGCACCGCAGCAGCCGGCTTCGGCCGCCACCACGGTCTGGATGCCGGCAGCATCAAGCACGCGCGCCGTGGCGCTGTTGATGTTGGGCATCATGGCCGGCTGCACGCAGCCGGCCAGCATCAGCACCTTGCGTGCATGCGTGCGCGTGGGCCAGGTGCCGGCATGCTGCGCCGCAGGCACCTTGGCCTTGAGCGTGGCCGGCAGCAGGCCGCGCACGAGCTGGCCCATCTTCATGGCCGGGCCGAACAGCGGTGAGGTCAGACCTTCTTTCAAGGCCCAGCGCACGAAGCGCTCGCCCGTGGGGCGCTGCACCTTGTCCTCGACGATCTTGCGGCCGATGTCCACGAGCGCGCCGTACTGCACGCCACTGGGGCAGGTGCTCTCGCAGTTGCGACAGGTGAGGCAGCGGTCCAGGTGCTGCTGGGTCTTGCGCGTGGGCGTCTCGCCTTCGAGCACCTGCTTGATCAGGTAGATGCGGCCCCGCGGGCCGTCGAGCTCGTCGCCCAGCAGCTGGTAGGTGGGGCAGGTGGCGGTGCAGAAGCCGCAGTGCACGCACTTGCGCAGGATGGCCTCGGCGGCCTGGCCGTCGGCAGTGTTCTTGAACTCGGGCGCGAGGGTGGTTTGCATGAACGTCGGCTCTGAAGCTCAGAAGTCGGGGTAAAGACGGCCGCGGTTGAAGATGCCGGCCGGGTCGAACTGCTGCTTGAGTTCGCGCGTGATGCGGTTCAGCGGCGCCGGCAGCGGCGTGAACACGCCAGCGCTCTTGTCGCCACCCCGGAACAGCGTGGCATGGCCCGGCAGGCCTTCGGGCAGCGAGGGCTGGCTGGCGGCGCTCAGCGGCAGCTTGAGCCAGCGCTGGGCGCCGCCCCATTCGATCAGCGTGGGGCCCAGGTTCAGCGGCGGCGCCGTGTCGGGCACGCTCAGGCGCATCAGGGCCTCGCCCTCGCCGAGCTGGAAGAAGGGCGCCGTCTGCTCGCGCAGGGCGTCCCAGAGCTTGTGTGCCTGGGTATCGTCCAGCGCCTGCCCGCCCATGGTCTGCTTCGCCGCAACGATGGCGGCCTGGGCGCCACGCAGGCGCACCATGAGTGCGCCCTCGTGCCAGCAGCTGGCATTGACCGGCAGGGGCAGGGCACCCCAGCGGTTGAGCTGTTGCAGGGCGCGGGCCTCGTCGAGCTCGAAGACCAGCGTGGCCTCGGCCACAGCGCGCGGCAACACCTTGAGTGAGACCTCGGTGATCAGGCCCAGGGTGCCCAGCGAGCCGGCCAGCAGGCGCGAGACGTCGTAGCCCGCCACGTTCTTCATGACCTGGCCGCCGAAGGTCAGCAGCTCGGCCTTGCCGTTGAGCAGCTGCGCGCCGAGCATGTAGTCGCGCACGGCACCGACGCTGGCGCGCGCGGGGCCGTTCAGCCCAGCGGCCACCATGCCCCCGACCGTTGCACGCGCACCGTCCTGCGCGAAATGCGGTGGCTCGAAAGGCAGATACTGGCCTTTGTCCGTCAGCACCGACTCCAGCTCGGCCAGCGGCGTGCCGGCCTGCACGGTGACCACCAGTTCGCTGGGCTCGTAGCTGACGATGCCGCTGAGGCCGCGGGTGTCGAGCCGTTCGCCCTGCAGGCTCTGGCCATAGAAATCCTTGCTGCCACCGCCGCAGATGCGCAGCGGGGTGCCGGTGGACGCGGCGGCACGCACGCGTTCGGTGAGGTCTTGCAGTGTCTGCATGGCGTGATGTTAACGGTTGCAGCCGGCGCCAGAAGCAAAAGCCGGGTCAGGGCTGTTTTGCCCTGACCCGGCTGATCCGGAAAAAAGGCCCGCTCGAGCCGAAGCTCTTGCGGGCCTGAACCAGAGGAGACTTTCGCTTGCTCAGACCGGCAGCCGCCAGGGGCGCAAGCTGCCAGTCATTGCTCAATCAACGGTTGTAAGCCGTTTCGCCGTGGGAGGAAATGTCCAGACCCTGGCGCTCGTCTTCTTCGCTGACACGCAGACCGATGGTCAGGTCAACCAGCTTGAAGGCGATGAAGGACACCACACCGGACCAGACGATGGTGATCAGCACGCCCTTGAGCTGCGTCCAGACCTGGCCGGCGATCGAGTAGTCGGCGGCAGACACCATGCTGACGGTGACCCAGTCGCCCACCAGGCTCGGGCCACCCAGGGACGGGCTATTGAACACACCGGTCAGCAGGGCACCGACGATGCCGCCGATGCCGTGCACGCCGAACACGTCGAGCGAGTCGTCGGCACCCAGCATCTTCTTCAGGCCGGTCACACCCCACAGGCAGGCGAAACCACCGACCAGGCCGATGATCAGCGCGCCGCCGATGCCGACGTTGCCGGCGGCGGGGGTGATGGCCACGAGGCCGGCAACGGCGCCCGAAGCGGCACCCAGCATGGAGGCCTTGCCCTTGAGCAGCGCCTCACCCACGCACCAGGCCAGCACGGCGGCCGCGGTGGCCAGCAGGGTGTTGGCGAAGGCCAGGGCGGCGAAGCCGTTGGCTTCCAGAGCGGAGCCGGCGTTGAAACCGAACCAGCCCACCCACAGCAGCGAGGCACCCACCATGGTCAGCGTCAGGCTGTGCGGTGCCATGGCTTCCTTGCCGTAACCGATGCGCTTGCCCACCATGTAGGCACCGACCAGACCAGCCACAGCGGCGTTGATGTGCACCACGGTACCACCGGCGAAGTCCAGGGCGCCATGCTGCCAGATGTAGCCGGCCTTGCCGTTCATGGCATCGACGACTTCCTTGGCGGTGTAGGCATCCGGACCCATCCAGAACCAGACCATGTGGGCGATCGGGGCGTAGCTGAAGGTGAACCAGATCACCATGAACAGCAGCACGGCCGAGAACTTCATGCGCTCAGCGAAGGCACCGACGATCAGCGCGCAGGTGATGCCGGCGAACGTGGCCTGGAAGGCGGCGAACACGATCTCCGGGATGTAGACACCCTTGCTGAAGGTTGCGCCGTTGGCAAAGGTGCCGGCGGCGTTGTCCCAGATGCCCTTGAGGAAGAGGCGATCGAAGCCACCGATGAAGGCATTGCCCTCGGTGAACGCGATGCTGTAGCCATAGATGAACCACAGCACGACGATCAGCGAGAAGGTGACCATGACCTGCATCAGGACCGAGAGCATGTTCTTGCTGCGGACCAGGCCGCCATAGAACAGCGCAAGGCCGGGGATCACCATCATGATGACCAGCAGGGTGGACACCATCATCCAGGCGGTGTCGCCCTTGTTGGGCACGGGAGCCGGAGCTTCAGCGGCCGGGGCGGCTTCAGCAGCAGCCGGGGCAGCTGCAGCAGGTGCGGCGGCTTCGGCGGCAGGCGCCGGGGCGGTCTGCGACCAGACCGCGGCCGAGCCGGCCAAGAGGCCCAAGCCCAGCACGAAGGAGACGAGTAGTTTTTTCATGTCAGTGTTCTCTCTCGGTTGTGGGGAGCCTCAGAGCGCTTCCTTGCCGGTTTCGCCGGTACGGATGCGAACGACCTGCTCGAGGTTGTAGACGAAGATCTTGCCGTCGCCGATCTTGCCGGTGCGGGCCGAGCCTTCGATCGCCTCGATGACGCGGTCGACCAGCCCTTGACCTCGGTGACGGTGATGCCCTGCACCCCGATGGCCGAGAGGCCTTCTCGCACCTCATCGAGCTTGAACGGTTTGATGATGGCTGTGACGAGTTTCATGGGTTCTCCTCTGGGTGGATTGAGAAGCTTAGAACGTGTACTTCACGCCCACAACGACCTGGTCCTTGGCCTTGCGATAGCCATTCACGGTGTACTTGGTCTGGTCATCGGCGTTCACGCTGATCAGCGCCAGCGTGCCCGTGAAGCCGGCACCGAAGTCCTTGCCCAGGGTGACGGCGTAATCGACGTAGCTGTAGCCAGCTGCATTCTGGCCTTTGATGTCCTGGACGCCAATGTGCGGGGTCACGGAGAAGCCCTTGCCGAGATCAAAGGTGGCAGACAGGTCGGCGTAGCTGCTGCCCTTGCTGTCAGCGAAGCCGAACAGGTTGGAGAAGGCATAGGAGTACTTCAGGGTGGCCGGGCCATAGGTCAGACCGACATAGGCTTCGTCGGTGTTGGCGTTCGCTGCTGCAGCGCCGATATCCTTGTACTTGTTGCCGACGAATTCGTAACGCAGGTAGCCGACGTCGTAGCTCAGGTCCTTGGTGATGGCGCCCTTGTAGCCGCCATAGAGATCAATTTCGACGTTGGACTTGGTCTTCACGCCAGCGGCATCACCGTCGTCCTTGATCCAGGAGATGTTGCTACCCCAGGCCCCAAGGTAGAAACCGCTGCTGTGGGCATAGTCGAGGCCGCCTTGCACAGCGGGCTCGCCAGCGGTCTGGGCGATACCACGGTAACGGTACTCGCTCACCACGCCCACGTTATAGGCCAGCTGGGCAAACGCGGAAGAGCCGGCGGTCAGGGCCAGGGCAGCGAGGGCGATCTTGGATTTCAGGTTCATGTCGTACTCCATCAAGGGTTAAAGGGACGAACCTGTAAAGCAGGGACCGTGCCAGCAATCTGCCCACCATTTCCCGTACAAGGCTGTAGACGTATACGCCTGCATGACGTTATGATGGCTGTACGAACATCCAGTTATGCACCATCAGTGTGCGCCATTTGGGGCAAGCAGGCAAGAGATCTGCACCGTTTTGTGGAGGAACTGCTCATGAGCCTGTCCCTGGTGCATAGCCGGGCCCTGCTGGGCCTGGAAGCGGCGGCGGTCAACGTCGAAGTCCATCTGGCCCCGGGCCTGCCCAGCTTCACGCTGGTCGGGCTGGCGGAGACCGAGGTCAAGGAGGCGCGCGAACGCGTGCGTTCCGCCCTCCTCAACTCCGGGCTGGAGTTTCCGCACAACAAGCGCATTACCGTCAATCTGGCGCCGGCCGACTTGCCCAAGGATTCGGGGCGTTTCGATCTGCCCATCGCCCTGGGCATCCTGGCCGCCAGCGGGCAGATCGATACGGCGGCACTCGCTGGCCATGAGTTTGCGGGTGAGTTGTCGCTCTCGGGGGAGCTGCGGCCGGTGCGCGGGGCGCTGGCCATGGCGCTGGCGCTGCGCGGGCGCACCACCGCCCTCGTACTGCCGCCGGGCAGCGCCGAGGAGGCCGCCCTGGTCCCCGGCAGCGTGATCTATAAGGCCACGCACCTGCTCGACGCGGTGCAGCAGTACCTGCCAGGCCGCACCCCGGCCAGCCCCTCTGCTGCGGGCTGGGCTCGCCAGGCCCCCCATCTTCCCCAGACGGGCATGGCAGGCCCGGATCTGGCCGACGTCAAGGGCCAGGCCGGACCCCGACGTGCCCTCGAGATTGCCGCCGCGGGTGGCCACAGCCTGTTGCTCACCGGCCCGCCGGGCGCGGGCAAGTCCATGCTGGCCGAGCGTCTGGCCGGCCTGCTGCCCCCCATGAGCACCGATGAGGCGCTCGAAAGTGCGGCCCTGGCCAGCCTGGCCGAACGCTTCACGCCGGAACACTGGGGGCAGCGCCCGACCTGCAGCCCGCACCATACCGCCAGCGCGGTGGCCCTCGTGGGTGGGGGATCACCGCCGCGGCCCGGTGGGCACCGCCAAAGTTGTGGCCATTTGAGGTCTAAGTAAATCAACAACTTAGCGCTGTTGCCACCATAGTTATGTGGTGCGCTTCTCCAGAGTTAAACCAAAGCTGTCTAATTCATTGCGCGTCTTATATATCTCGCAAAGTAATTTAGGGTTTATCTCTAATATCTATTTTTGCATATATCTTTAATCACGCCCATAATCCCGCGGTCGAAATCCTCTGGACGATCACCGCGTGACCATGGACCCGCTCACAGACGATTTACCCAAGCTGCCCAAGAATTTGGAGCAGTTCAAGGCAAATGGGCAATCCATTGCGCAGTGGGCACGGTCCATGAATTTCAATCCGCGTCTCGTCTATGCAGTTCTGCGTGGTGAGCGGAAGTGCCATCGCGGCCAGAGCCATGAAATCGCAAAGGAGCTGGGAATGAAGTAAATGACAGACCTAAGCTCTAGGTGAGCTTCTGTTGACTCTTGGAGTCAAAAAGACAAAGGGCCAGGCGCCGCCAAGCAATCCTGACCCTCGATCCGCCACACAAAACAGTGATGGCTGCTGTCGATAAAAGTAGTCTATACGCGGGTTTCCCGCGCGTCAACTCCTGTTTTGTGCACTTTTGTACCCGTCGGTGGTAGGGAAAGGTGCGCTCGTCTTTTGGCAGCACGTCCTCCTGGCCGCTCAAAAGGAAGGAGTTGGTATGGCTATGGCTGCCGCGTCTCCCGAGGTCTCTCGCGCCTGGCGCGAGGAAGTCTTCTCTTCCCCTCCTCGAAGAGACATTGCCCGCGAGTCAAAGGCTACGACCCGACTACCCGTGCTTGTACCTATGCAGGGCTGTACCTTCTATGGTGACGGAGGCAATGAGCACGTCGCCCTGTTGCTACTTCGACATCTCCAAGCCATCGGGATCGTCAAACGATTCAAGTCCCAACCGTTCTATCTGGAAGAACTTGGGGGTCCTAGCAAGTTAATTCCCGACATCCTAGTCGAGCTGCAGGACTCATCTCTTCATGTCATCGAATGCAAGTCGAGCCGGTTCGTGACCGACGCGGTAAAGGAACGGTTCGCGCTCGAGAGGCAGTGTCTCGCCGATCTGGGGTTCCGATTTCATATCTGGACTAACCGGGACAAGGTCGGACAACCTATTTCCAGCACCGTTCGCGAGCTTGATCGTGGTTTCAAAAGACCGCCGCCATACGAAACCGTTAACCGAATTACGGCCAGCGTTTCCTCCAGGACCACGCTAGGCGATCTCCTCGTCAATTTTGGTCATGACGATGTCATAGGTGCAGCTGCGGTTTGCGCAATTCATTTCGATCTCAGGAGACAACTCCATGAAACTTCGGCCATCACATTACTTCCCTCCGCCGAATACCAAGACTATTTCTTTGAGAGTCGGCATGTACCTGACGGATGGTGGGCATCACTATCGCATTGATCTGCAAGCAAAAGATGGATGGATCGTTCGGCAGGTTGAGACAAATGAAATCAAGACAGCGACATCCATCCAGTTAGTCAAGGCACTCCAGGCTGGAGAGCTTCTGGAGATTGATCACTCAAATTCCGACTCAGGGACTGCGACCAGCGAAAAGGTGTCCCCGCAGATGGCGCCGTGCGCCGCATCAATGAAGGCCCTGGAAGTTCTTGCCGCTAAGAAGCGTTGGATTGATGCTTTGTATTTGAAAGGCTTTTCCGAGATCTCAGACACGGTCTGGATTCGAGCTGCAATTGCTCAGCTGGCGAAAACGGACCTTGCAGGCGTCCGTCAGTTCTCGACTTCCACACTCCGGGAAACGCAGAAGAGAGTCCGGATGGCAGCCGGGGATTGGACCGTCGTGGTTCCACGGTTTGAGGACCGAGGCGGTCGGGGGAAAACTCGTACGGACCCGCACGCCGAGAGAATCATTCAAGAGACGCTCGAAGCAGAGAGAAATCGGAAAGGTCCGTTAGTTCGAACTCACGTAATCGACTCGATCCGAGCTCGAGTGATGGAGCACAACCAGCTTTCGCCTGGCCATCCAATACAGATGCCAGGGGCTAGCACGATTGATCGAAGAATCTCAGCACAATTTACCAAGCACGAACTACATGTACGTAGATCAGGACGGGACTCAGCCAATCGACGCTATCGCGAGAACTCTTACCTAAGAGATAAAGCTCAGTTCCCATTAGAAGTCTCTGAGTATGACGATATTGATTGCGGTACTTTTCTAATTGATGAGAAGCGAGGCTTGCCTGTCGGACGAGCATTCCTTACTCATGGCATTTGTGCCTTTTCCGCAGTACCCCTTGGCTTTGATTTGAGCTACAAACCGAGAAGCTACGACAGCGCAATAGGTGCGATCTGTTGTTCGCTTTTGCCGAAGGATCCTGAGCGACCTGAGTTTGGTGACTTGGCGAACGCCTGGATCGGGTACGGGGTTCAAGGCACGATACTTCTTGACAACGCCAGATACAACTTCTCACGCTCGACAAACTTGGCAGCTGAAGACGCGCGCTTGGCGCTGGCCGGTACACGGCCATATGGGCCCACCGAGAAAAGCTCAATAGAGCACTTCAACCACATCGTCAAACAGGACTTCTGCTCAAACCTTCCGGGCTGGCGTGGCGACAAATCTGATCCTGATAGCGTGAAGCATGGCGTCAGCGATAGCTGCATTGACATCGTTGCATTCCTGGCTATGTACGTCAGATGGGTCACTGGCGTCTATCTCAACAAGCCCGGCGAAGACGGATACACCCCCAAACAGCGTTGGGACAAGCATTTCAAAGATCACTCACCCGCAGTTCGGTGGACGTCTGAGCAAGTGGCACTACTTCGCCTGCGACCGATGGAGCTGACCTTCCGCGACAGCGGTGGACTGAAGAGGTTAGGACTCGTCTACAACTCCGACGCCCTGGCAGCGCTGCGCCGGGAGATCGGGCATAAGGCACGCGTTCTGACCTACGTAGACAACACAAATTTGAAACAGATCCTTGTGCGCCACCCTAGAACACATGCGCTCCTAAATGCCGCCTACGTCGGTGACCCACGGTATGTGGAGGGGCTGACCGCTTATCAGCAGCAATTAATTATGAAGCTTGCGCGCAGTCGCGCCATCAAGAATCCGGGCATTGTTGAGATGGTTCGCGCGCGGGAGGAGTTGCAGAAAATGGTTGGGCAGGCACGGAACTCCTCAAAGCTGCGGGAGCGCAAGTGGGCAGAGCGAACAGGGAATGTGCCGCCGGCGCCAAAGGATCCTAACGTCGATCCCGGAAACACTACTTCGACCGCTGCGCCTACTCAGATGACAGAACGCGTGATGACTGACCTCGAGTGGTCAATTGTCCAGCTTGAGCAGGTCGAGTTGAACGCGGAGGATCTGCAGTGGTAATGCACGAGCATATCTTTCCCTCGCCTCCGGAGAAAGACCACTGGAGTGGAAAGTCCATACCAGAGAGAGAGGACTGGCTTAGTACTTTTTATGTTTCCCACCCGGCGATACAAGTTCCATTCGATCATATCCGCGTGAAGATTGATGCATGTGATCGCACAGGCAAAAGCGACGCAGTGCTCATTTTGGGTGGCTCAGGCTCGGGCAAGACGGCGTTTGCCAGTTTGGTCCTCCAGTATGGAGAAAGTCGATTCAAGCGAGAGGATCCGGAACGCACGATCTGCCCCGTCCTTAAACTCAATGTCCCTGATCCTTGTACTCCATTTGAGTTTGCCGTGGCAATCCTCGAGGGCTTAGGTGATCCAAAGCCACGTGGCCGCAGGAACAGGGCTGACACTTTCAAGGCCGCGGAATTACTGCTCCGCACATGTTGTGTTCGGTTAGTTGTTATCGATAACACTCAGGACATACCCGCTCGGCGCGCAGCAAGGGGCATCGAGCTTGTAGGGGCTCGGCTACGAGAGTTCATGGATCACTCTAGCGCCCTTTGGCTTTTTCTTGGGACAGATGATGCGCTCAAGGTCGTCCAAAGTGACCCACAACTGGTTCGCCGTATCTGTTACCGAGCACGTATCCCCTATTTCGGTATCAACGATACGAAAAGTCAACGAGCCTTTCGTGTTCTCTTAGGGAAGATCGATTTTTGGCTGCCCTTGTCCGAGCCGTCCTGCTTGAGCGTTCCGGGAACTGCTGGCTTGATTCACATAGCTACCGAGGGCATTTTTGATCGTCTGGTCAAGCTTGTGGATCGCGGTTGGATCGAAGCGGTACTGGACAACCGTGAATCGATGACCATCCAAGATCTGGAGAAAGCATTTCTCTTTCTCCACGGACCAGCCGTCGAGGCAAGCAACCCCTTCAGAAGCGATTTTGTTGCACGTCGCCTCAGGGGGCCTGGTGAGCCTTTCGAGATTCTCAGGGGGCAGGAATGAAGCCGCTTGCTCGTCCCGCTCCAGCCCTACACGAGTCGTGGCCCGGCTATCTAGACCGAGTTGCTCATCTGAATCATCTGAATGGAGTTCAGGGCATCGCAGATCTGCTTGGAGTATTGCCTTATCGGCTTTTGGTTTCCAGCCCTAGAATCGTTTTGACTCAGCTGGGTATAAGCCTGCCTTCAATCGAGAGCGCCGTCCTCGACACACCATTGCAACCCGACGGCCGCGTGTATTTGGCACGCGCTGGCCGTTCAATCCGAACCCGAATTTGCCCCGAGTGCGCGCGCGAGAACAAAAACCTAATGATCCCCGCGGAATGGGACGCCGCACTTACCTTTAAATGTCATGTACATCATGTTCAACTGTTAGATGCATGCACGGCCTGCGGCAGGGCGTTGTCATACGAGCATTCAAGTTTGATCTTTTGCAGTTGCGGGCATTCGTTACGCATGGAGAGGGCGAGGAAGATCTCAAACGAGATTGAAGCTGTTCTCAGCGCGCTGTCTTTCCCCCCCGAGAGAAAACTGCGTCTGATGTTTGCCCCATCAACTGATCATGAGGTCATGGCGGCCTGGCTGATAAGACGGCTCCTCATGATCGACGCAGGGCTCTTTCATAAGCGCAGGGCAGCACGCATGAAGGGTGACGCTTTTGTTACCGCTTCTGAGATTCAAGCCGTTAGCCCTTGGTTTATCGAATGGCCTAACGCTTTCCTGGCGAAGCTGGCTGAGGCGAACTATGCGCACAAGCTCAGCCCAACCAAGATGATGGGTTTAGGACCATCACGCCTGGAGAAGAACCTACCTGAAGTTTCTGCCGCAGTCATTGAGTTTGACAGCCGCAGGCGACACGGTAAGCGACCCGCTAAGTCATCTGGGTTTGCTCTTGCTCGGAATCCTTGGATGGGACTCAAACAGCTGATGCTCCAAACAGGCGCCTCCTACCATGCTGCACAGACCTGGATACGCTCTGGATGGCTGGGTGACGTTCGGGTTCAGCAAGAAAGTCCCGGGGGCACTCGTTATTTAATCGAAACGGAGTCAGCTGTTCGTTTTATCAAGATGGTTCATCGGACATCCTCCGTTCGAACCATGGCTTCTGACATTGGTCTTGAAGTCACCGCCCTCAGATGTCTGATCCGAGCGCGCGTAGTTCAAGGAATTCCTTGTGGATTGGCTCAGTGGAATGTTCGACTCGCTCCCGCCCCAGTTTTCAAGTTGGCTCAAACGCTCCTGAGCGCTGCTGTTCTTGGCAAACCGAGCAATGCGGAGGTGATCTCGTTGTCGACTGCCATTTGTCGCGTGCGCAAACACGATCCGTCTGTGACAGCCGCATTCGTTGCCGCAGTGATCTCCCGAGAACTCCGGACTCGTACGTTCATCCCGAACCCGGTCAGCCTGGAGGAGGTCACTCTTCGAGTTCAAGACTTTGTGAAGTGGCTGCGGAGAAGGAGCTAATCATGCATCCAAACCCTAGTCGATTCTTGGCACGCCCCTCCCAACTACCAGACGAGTCACTCTCGTCTTGGCGCCAGCGAACGGCTTGGGCGAACGGATATCGATTGTTCCCCATTCCTAATGGACATCTCCGTCGATCAGATCCTGACATGGGCTTCAACGAAGCTGAGCTGCAATGGGTTGCCGCCCTCCATGACACTACTGTCGACGCTTGCCATGCGATGACGCTGAGCGGCCAAATCGGCCGATTCGTCAGTCATGTGGCCTCACGCAGCCAGCCGCGTTGGTGGCTTAGGTCTCGCTATGGGATGACCGATCGCCATCACGGATCGATGTACTGCCCGCATTGTCTCGAGGAAGACTCAAGCCCCTACTTTCGGCTTTCGTGGCGACTGGGCTTTACGACCGTTTGCACTAAGCACGAGGTACTACTTACAGACCAATGCCCGCAATGTGGTCGTGCCCCTTGGCCCTCCGCCTGTGCGATTGGCTCTCATATTAGTCCTCGGTTCGGATCGTTCGATCAGTGCCCGTACTGCGACTACAACCTCACTAACCAAACAATGTCTCGCCTTGCGTCTCCAACGGTGGTGGATTTCGCAGCAACCCGCCCCGAGACTCTCGCGGGCTTGTTTCAGGCCGATATTGTGGAGAGCCTGCTGGCACTTCGGTCAATCTGTCATCTGTTCATTCGTAACCGTCCTCGGCGCGCAATCATCGACTCAGGTTCAAGGTGGTCTGCGATTGCTCGCGCTGTTTCTCCCGCGTGCCTAGTCCAAAACTCTATTGAGCATGCGCCAGTAAACGATAGACACCTTCTGATAACTGCGTCTGTTGAGATTTGCAAGAGCTGGCCGAATTCGTTCTGCGACTTTGCTGTTGCAGCCGGCGTAACTCGGGCTCACTTCAACGGATCAACTTCCATTCATCCGATCTGGATGAATAATGTCATTGATGAAAGGCTGGCACTTCAGAATAGATTCATTACTGCTGCCGACAAGTTA
The DNA here is from genome assembly GCA_019746735.1 of Burkholderiaceae bacterium. Lineage (GTDB taxonomy): Bacteria > Pseudomonadota > Gammaproteobacteria > Burkholderiales > Burkholderiaceae_C > Hylemonella. The sequence goes on from JAIERT010000113.1 coordinate 15,930, forward strand.
TTGGCTTTCAATCAACTAACAGCGGCTCTTGGACGTCGGCCGTCCAAGTTTGAGCTCCGTCGTGCCCTTAAGTGGCAAGGTGATAAGGGACTTGATGCTCTGTTCGATGACATTTAGTCACTCAGCATCACTCGATAACTTATACATAGAGTTCCCAACCAGTGCAGCAGTTGTAGAGACTACTAGTGCTGCATCGTCTCTACTGTAGTACTCGGGCTTTCCATTAGGATCGAGGTGATGAGCCATATGGGTGTAATTGCGCAAGGCGTTCAACAGGAGCAGCTCACGTTCTATCTTCGACATGTCCACTCTCTTAACTGATGGCGCTTGAAGAAGCTCCCTGAGCTTCGGCTCTACTCCTGTGCTCTTAATAATTCCATCAAGAGCTAGTCGACAGTCTGAGATGGCAGCGTCATATCTGCCATTTATAAGCTGCTCATGCGCGCTACGCACTTTCTCGACCGCAGGGCGAAGCGGGTGATCCAAGTCGCATCTCGGTAGAGATACACCCAGTACCAAGTACTCAGGCCCCTGTAACTCGTTCAGCACGCGCGCCCACGCACTCGGGTTCAAAGGCACCTTTATCGTCTCAAACAGTTGTTGTGTCCCGTTCGGCCCGTGGCATATCGCCTTGACACTCAGTTCAAATTCGAGATCTCTACCCGCACGAAGTTTCTCCAGATGCAGGATCTGTCCTTCCGAAAGAGTAACTCTGACTAGTCGAGCGTCACTGTGAGGGACAGTCCTGGCGACAAAAGGGGATTCTGCAATCCCGTGCCCCACGAATACTGAGGAAGGTCCAATTCTTGGGGTCCCGACAATCACTTCAACCTGCAGATTGTCGACAGTGAGTACCCCTACGCGACTTTCATGGAATTCAAAACCAAGACTGAAGCAAAGCTGCGCCAGACCCAATCCAAGGCGACCATGAACTCCTGTTACGCTGATCTTGGCGATCGCAAATCCACTGTAGCTGAATCCCATCGACTACCTTTCTGGCAGAAGCACTTGAACTGGTACCTAGTTCGCCAGCATATCAGCGGTTGCAGACTTTGACGGCAGAAGATTGGATCTCAGCTTTTGGCCGAGGATACGCCTTCATTGGGGCATAAAGCGGCTGAAAGCATCTATCGCAGTTGTACCTTGAAACATTCTTAAATAGGCTCCGTCTACAGCCAACCTTCTTGTTCCGCTTTGCGTCCCTCACTCAACATTGCCGCACAGAGCTCTTTTATCGGCGCAGGTAGCTCGGCGTCTTCCAGCAGGCGGTGAAGCAGCGCCACATCGTGGTCATTCAACAGCCACTTCTGGCTCACCGCCGCCCACTCATCCATGCCCATGCGGTAGGGCTCCCATGTCAGCCCGTGGCTTCGCCACAGCGAGCCGACAGTTCGGGCGATATCGATCCCAGCTGGATCTGCATCGGCACTCACCTTCAGTGGCGCCGGCGCGAGTCGCAGGAGATGCCCCATCGCTCTAAGCCAGTCCTGAGAAGGCCGCCCGGGCAGCCAGGCCATTAACGTGCCCAGCGGGCGCTGCCCACTTTGTCGCTCGAAACTGGCTCGGTTCTCAATCAGCCACCAATGCTTCTGGCTCGCCTTCACGCCCATCACGAGCAGCAAGTCTTCGATCGGGATGGCGAGGCAGCGCACGGCGGATAGGTCCACCACACGCTCACCCCAGCGAAGCTGTGCGTCGCCAGCCAGCCAGACCATGGGGAGAAAGTGCATCACTCCCAAGCTCTCCAGGTCAAAGTGCTTCTCAAGCCACCTCCAGTCGCTTTCGCCGATGGATTTGGTATGCTCACCCGCGTACAGCGCGAAGTCCCGGCGTGTGCCATTCATTTGCGATCGACGCCATTCGACCAAGGAAATGAGCAGGTCCAGCCGGGTCACTAGGACGTCGACCCGTTGAGCGGTCTCGTTCTCCAACTGCTGGATGGCCTTCGCCACGGCTTCGCGTAACTCGGGATCCGTCTCTTGTTCAAGCGTTTCGAGCCAGGTGTAGGCCCGCTCCAGGCGTTGAGAGCGCGCCTCGTCGCGTTGGCTGCGGCTACCAACGCCGAGTAGGGACTTCAAGCGGTCTAGATCACGCCAGGTGAGCCCGTCCCATTGCCAGGTGCCGCCCTGGAGCTTCTCTTTTCGGGTGATCCAGCCTTCGCGCAGTAACCAGTCGCTCAGTGCCTCCGCACGCTCGATGTTTGACGCCCCCGCGTCTTTAAGCAGCGCTTCGCGGCTGCGGCTCAAGTTGTCTTTGCGCACCCAGGTAGCAAGCAGTTCCTTGTCCTCCTTGCTCAGTAAGGACAAGGCGGTAGGTGGTTCGTTCGACGCAGTTCTTTGCCGCACGCCTCGCCTGATCTGCACGTCCTGCCAAGTCATGGGTGTCGAACCTTAGACCTTGACTGGTCGGCGCTGCAGGACGCCGATTGGTGGCGCCCAGCGGGCCCCTGGCGGCTTCTTGGATGTCACAAGGGTCACGTCGGCCGGCTCGAACACCTCGACGTTGTGCGTAATCGGCGTGGTCAGCACATACTGGGCGCGCGTCGACTTCAAGAAATGCCCCACCAACTGGATGTTTCGCACGTCCAGGTGCGCAAACGGCTCATCGATGAACACGAAGCCCCCAGGTGTTTCCTCGTCCTTGAGCAGGCCGACCAACAGGATGAGGGACTTGATGACCTGCTGGCCACCAGAAGCCTCGCCGTCGTTCAGACCAATCTGGCCTTTGCCGTCAAAGTTGAAGTTGACCTTCAGCTCCGCCTGCCGCAATACGCTATCGTCGTTGTCCAGGTGCGGCAGATCGGCGCTGACTTCCACGCCCGCGAGCTGGCCCAACTCGACGATGTTCTTGCGATAACGGCGCACCGTGCTGCGCAGCACGTCTATATAACGCTCGCGCGCATTGTCGACAGCGATACGAGCCGCCTCATTGCTGGCCTCCCGCTGCTGGAGTTGGCCCTTTTGTCCATTAACGGTGGCCACCATCAGTGTGTGACGCTCCTCGACCGAGTCGTCCTTCTCCCACTCGCCCTGTTCCAGGTTACGCTTCAACTCTTCGCCGCGTAGACGTGCCTGGGTAGCGTTCTTGAATTCCGTCTGCTTGGACTGGATGGTCTCTTTGCGGATCCAGCGTGCAGGAAACTTCGCTTTCGTGGACTTCGACAGGCTGGATTGGGACATCAATTCTTCTCGGCGCGTACTCCATTCCCGTTCGTACTTCGCGGCTGCGGCTTCGCTGTCACGCAGGCGCCCCTGTATGTGGTTGTAGTCCATTTGCAGATCGCGCGCCCGATTCGAAGCCTTCTGGTAGTCCTGATCCAGCTGCTGCCACCGTTCGGCTGCCGTGACGCGGGCCTGTTTGAGCTGTGGGAGTTGGCGCCGGGCTTGCTCGAACTCTTCCTGCCGTTTGGCCAATGTTTCGACTGCACGGTGGCCCTTGGAGGCTTCCAGCGTGGCATCGAGTTGCCGCTTGTTCTCTGCTTGGTCGTTGGCAATTTGGAGCAGCTTCTGATCCAGCTGCGCCAACCGGCGGCTAATGGAATCCTTGCGCGCACTCAGAGCCGTGGCGCCAAACTGGTAGTGCTCGGGGTCCACCCAGACACTGCGACCGCCGCGGTTGTCACGCCAGTAGGCTTGAGCAGTAATCCACTCACCCCTGGCCCTGCTACCGTCAGCGATGGTCTCAACACGCCGGATCTGCCCCAGCTGCTTGGCAAGCCAGGACGGCACTTTATCCGAGAACTTCAGAATGGCCAGCAGGCTGTCCGGATCGGCCTTTCCCGACACCTGGACAGTGTCCGTCACGACGTAGTGGCGATAGCGTTCGCGCTCTGCACAGGCCATGGCGCGCGCTTCGTCGCCAGAGTTCTTCAAGAGAACGATCCCGCGCGAACCTCGCAGTACACCTTCGGCGGCGGCACGCCAATGTTCGTCCGTGATGTCCGTGACATCAGCCATGAGGTAGTGCTCGATCCCTTCGTTGCGCAGCACGCGACGGAAGCGGGTCACATCCTCCGGCGCAGGCGCCAGGCGCTCATTCTGACAACTGTCCCAAGCTTGTTGCGCTGAGGCTCTTTGAGCGCTCAGGTCGTGCCATTGGCGTTCGAGCTCGGTCTTGCGGGCTTCGAGCTCCTTCAGCCGAGCTGAGAGCTGCTGCGCGTCACCTTCGACCTTGGCCAGTTCATGGAGCTCGTCGGCTTCTTTGACCAAATGCTCAAGGGGTCGCTCCTGCGCGCTGGCGTTATTTAGCTCGGTCAGGGCCGACTTGCGGTCGGCATTTAGTTGCTTGGTTTGTTCGTCCGCGGCGATGGTGTCTTTGGACAGCTGCAGCAGCTTTTGTCGATCTTCGGCCTGCTGTCGTGTGGCGGCAGAGTGCTGCAGCCGCTGTCGATGCAACTCGCGGAGGTGCTTTGCCAGCTCAGCTCGGCTTTCGGTCCACTCCAGAACCGGTATGACTTCCGTCCAGAGCCGCTCTGTCTCACGCAGCTTGTTCTTGTACTCGCGGTAGAGGTTGACCTTGGCCTCCAGCTGCGCCAGCTGGGCTTCGCCGTGGGCCAAGTCCCGTTTCGCGGCCTCGACTTCCTGCGTCACCTCTTGCTGGTGACGGCGGGCTTCCTCGTACCGGTCAAGAACCTCCTGGTCGCCAAACACGTCGAAGACCAGGCGCAACAGCTCTTTCGGCGAGTACTCGCACAGCCGGTCGGTCTGCCCCTGCTCGAGGGCCAGCACGCGTGCAATGGCGCGACTCAGTCCCGCCCCTTCGAGGCGGCGACGCCAGTGTTCTATCCCCAGCCAGTCTTTCTCCGGGATCTCGGCCAGCGCCTCGATGGACACATCGCCATCGACCATGGTGTAGCGACGCTGCCAATCACCGCCGTTGCGCTCGATCCGGCACGCCAAGGTGACTTGGTCCGAGTAGAGAAGGTTGCGGGCGAAGGGACGGCTGGAAGCTTGCCTACTGTGGGGTCGGTTGTCCACGGTGGCCCTCAGCCAAGCGGAGTCCGCGTTGGCGTGGCGCGCGTAGGTCTTATAACTGCGGCCGCCAGAGCATTCCAAACCGAGGAGCGTGCGCATGGCATCCAGCAGGGTGGTCTTTCCCGAACCGTTGGGGCCAGCCACGGTGATGATGGATCCGTCCAGCGGCAAGGTTAGACGCTGGCAGTAGTCCCAATGCAGCAGCTCTAATGAGAGTAGGTGGAACATGGATCAGTCTTCCTCGCCTGGCGCCTTTTTCTGTTCGTCGATCGGCGCGGCATGGGCTTGCTCCTCGGCACGGGCTTTAGCCAGCACGGTGCCAAGCGTCCCATCCAGAATGCGTGGCGCCAAGGTGTCGTAATCCAGGAGGAGATCCAACAGTGGTCCCTCCGCGATGTCGTCGCCGCGGCGCTCGATGAAACCGTTGTTTTCGAGACGTTTGAGATTGCCGTCCAGCCGCGTCTTTTTACCCAGCTGATTGCCGAAGTCCGACAGCAGCGCCTTGTAAGAAATCATTGGGCTGACGCTCTGCGCCCGCGGCATCGGCCGCTCGCTATTGAACATCTCGCCTTGCTGGGTATTCTCAGCGCCGGTGTCCCGGGCTGCTTGCCGCTCACGCTTAGGTAAGATGATCAAGGACCAAAGCACCACCAGCAAGGACACGCCATCGCGAGGCAGATCGATATTGTTGTTGCTGTTCAGAGCGTTTTCGCCAAAAACTGCGTTCTCAACACTGCGCACCATCGAGGTGGTGACGTGGTCGGCATGAATGTTGTCGACCAGGCGTAGACCCACCTGCGCCAGTCGATCCTCGACTGCTTTCCAGAGATCGGCGTCGATCAGCGCGCGTTTGACGCGTGGATGTTGACGAGGCAGCCAGCGTCGAGCCAGCAGCTCAGCTACCAGCAACGCGGCTTCATCGGGTGTGTTCATCGTTATCTTCTTGATTGACTTCCAGGCGACCACGGCTCATCGCAGCCACATGTTGGTCATCGGTTTCAGTGATCGTAGTTTCCAGCACAGGTTTCCAGCCTGAGCGGGCGAGCTCACCCGTTTGGCCTTTCAAGGTCTTGGCCTGCACATCGCCCAGGAGCGGCAACAGCTGCATGCGATACGCAGCCTGTGCGAACCGGCCGCCCAGAACGGCCTCATGGATCGGCTTTGGCTCATAGCTCTTGGGAGTTGTCGTTCCGCGCCAGCCGGTCAATTTGCTAATGAGGTCTTCGAGCTCCTGCGGCATCCGCAGAACTTCCATCTCGCCGGACCCAGCTTGAGCCGGTGGCGGCAGCCCCGTTGAGCGCGTCGGATCCGGGCGATCCCGCTCGAATTCGCCCTCGGCAACATCGATCAGGTCGTGTTGGCTGACGAAGATCGGCTGTACGCCCAGCGACAAGGCGTCTGCTAGTAAGTCGTGCAGCGCCGCGTGATCCCTGAGCCACTGCCGCACGTCAGAGCTGGTAACGCCGGTGCTGCCGAGCGTCACGCGCTGGCGATCAGCCTGTTGCATGGCCCGATTGAATTGGGAAGCCATCGACAGCAACTTGGCTTGAGCATGTCCCAGAGATCTAGCCTCACGTTCGAGGCGCGGATCCTCGCTCTCTGAACGGATCAGAGCCGTCAGCGCTTCTCCAGCTCGGTCCACCAGCGTCAGTGCCCGCTCAAAACGCGGTTGGGCTGCCCTAAGCCGCGCTTCGGACCCACTGGCGATCGCGTCCGCAAACTCGTCGTGCAGACGCGAGAGTTGGGCATGGAGATGTTTGAGATGACTTGCGTCCGTTAGACCCAAGGTATGGGCGCCGGCCACCTGAGCTAGCAGAGCAGCCAGATCATCGTCGTCGCTGGCTGCCTTGGTCAGAGGAATCAGCAGGCCATGGATTTGCTGGGCCAGGCTAGAGAGGGAGTAGTCCTGGGAGGTTTGGTCCCAAATGACCAGGCCGGTGTCCCGCAGGCGCTTGAGGGCGTTGTCCAGCGCCTGAGGTTGCAGGGCGTGAAACAGATGATTGAGGTCGTCGCGCGCAATGCGGCCCTGGGGCACGCTGGCCAACTCCATGAAGCACCAGAGCCTGAGCTGGACAACAGGACGCCCACCGCTGAACAGGCCTCGCAAAGCCTCAAGCAGATCCACCCGCTGACCTATGGCCCAGGCTAATGGTGATTCGGTTGCTTGAGTGGGGTCTCGGAAGTACGACTCGAAGCTTCCCCCCTCATCCTCCTGCTCTATTTGGCTCTCCATGGGGAGATTTTGCCTAATTTTGGATCAGTTTAGGATCAGCTTCTTTTTGGACCTCAGTTGATCTTTGACTATCTGAGTTATCGCTGTTCGCACCACCGCGGTGATTTCGGGCGGCCGCGCCAGAGGCGGCTCTGCAGCGGGAGCGGTCGTTGATCTTCTAACGTCGAGATCACGTTTTGGACACCACTGCGGTCCTCGCCCCACATGGC
>JAIERT010000058.1 GCA_019746735.1 Burkholderiaceae bacterium
CGGTGATCAGCATGGGGAAGGCCAGCAGCTTGCGCAGCGTGTCCATCCAGGCGCCGGGCTTGGGCAGCCAGCGCGCGAAGGCCGGCACGAAGCTGGCCACGAGGTAGGGCAGGGCCAGGCCCAGGCCCAGGGCGGCAAAGATCAGCAGGGCCTGGCCCGCGGGCAGGGTGATGGCCAGGCCCAGCGAGGCACCCATGAAGGGCGCGGTGCAGGGCGAGGCCACGGCCACGGCCAGCACGCCGGTGAGGAAGGCATCGACCACCGGGTGGCGGGCCTGGAAGGCGGCAAGCGAGCTCGGTGCGAACTGGCCGAACTCGAACACGCCGGCGAGGTTGAGCGCGATCACGGTGAAGAGCGCGGCCAGCGCGGCGATCACCAGCGGGTCCTGCAGCTGGAAGCCCCAGCCCAGGCTCGCGCCGGCGCTGCGCAGGCCCAGCAGCAGCAGGCCCAGGGCCAGGAAGCTGACGATCACGCCGGCCGTGTAGGCCAGGCCGCTGACACGGTGGCGGCGGTGGTCATCGGCGTGCCGGGCGAAGCTCAGCACCTTGATGGCCAGCACAGGGAACACGCAGGGCATGAGGTTGAGGATGAGCCCGCCTATCAGCGCGCCGGCCAGCGCGGCCCAGAAGCCCAGCGTGGGGGTGCTGCTGCCCTGCGCCGCGGCATTGGCGTCGAGCGCGGCCTGCAGTGCCGGGGAGATGGCCGCGGGTGCGGCGGTGGCGGGCCAGGCGTCGCGCACCGGCAGCTCGGCGCGCCAGCCTTGTGTGCCGCTGGCCAGCACCACGGGCAGGACCGCGGGGCTGGCACTGCGCTGCGGCGCCAGCGGTAGCTCGGCCGTCCACACCGCGCCCTCCCAGCGCTGGGTCCACGGCGCGGCGGGGTTGACGACCTCGGCGACCTCGGGGAAGGCTTCGAGCTTCTGCCCGCGCAGACGCTCGGGCAGGCCGGCCACGGTCAGCTGCAGCGTCTGGCCCTGGATGCGGATGGCGCTTTGCGGCGACGCTGCCAGCATGCGCGGCTGGGCCTGCTGGGCGGCCTCGAACAGCGCGCCGTGCAGGGCAGTGGAGCCGCGCAGCGGGATGCGCAGGGTGTACTCGCCCTCCTCGGGGATGCACTCGGTCTTGCAGATCAGCCAGCTCACGCGCAGCTGCACCGCGAGGTCCTGGCCAAGCAGGCCGGGCTTGAAGTCGGAGCTGATGGTCAGCGGCACGGGCAGCAGCAGCGTGCCCTCGTAGCCGTAGTTCATCAGCGGGCCGACGGGGATCTTCTGCGGCAGCGGCCAGGCGATCTCGCCGGCTTGCACGCCGGCCGGCAGCGTCCACTGGAACTCGGTGGGCAGGCCCGAGTCGCCCGGGTTCTTCCAGTAGGTGTGCCAGTGCTCCTTGTGCTCGATGCGCAGGCCGACCCAGACCGTGCGGCCCGGCGCCACACCCTCTGGCGCATGGGCCAGCAGCTCGGTGCGTGCCTGCGGCGTGGTGACCACGGCGCCGCGCGACGTACCGCTCTGGGCCTGGGCCAGGGGCCCCCAGAGGGTGGCCGCGGCCAGGAGCAAGGCGGGAAGCAGGCGCAAAACGCGCAGGGACAGGGTTGGGGGCATGCGGGAATCCGGGTCGCGAAGGAGAGAGAGGGGAACGGAGATGGGAGTGCGCCGGCTGGGTGCAAGTTCCCGGCGGCGCCCGCGCAAATATAACCCAAGGCTGAAAGTCTTGTCTCGTCGAGGGAGCTCATGGACACTATCCAGTTCCGTGGACGGCTTGCGGCCCGAATCATGCTTGGCAGTCCTCTGCGGCGGCTTGTGCACACAGCCGGTGCATGACAGACGCGTTTGGGAGATGCATATGGTGACCAACTTGGAAGCCGCGCTGACCCCCTGGGTGGCGCAACTCAAGGACCGGGCCAATCTGCCCCTGCTGCTGCAGTGGGGTGAGCACCCAGCACCCGGCTCGGGCCTGCGCCTGGGTGATTTCGAGCAGCCCCGGGTGGTGATCAAGGTGCGCAAGGCCGCGGCCGTGCCCAAGCTGCTCAGCCCCAGTCTGGACAGCCTGGGCGAGGCCTATGTCGAAGGTCTGATCGACGTCGAAGGCAGCGTCGACGACATCCTGGAGATGGCCCACCGCCTGGCCGAAGCCGGCAGCGGCACCGAAAGCCGGCTCACGCGCATCGTGCGCCACTTCCAGCACAGCAAGAAGAGCGACCAGGAGGCCGTCCAGTACCACTACGACGTCTCCAACGATTTCTACCAGGCCTGGCTCGATCCGCGCATGGTCTATTCCTGCGCCTATTTCGAGAACGGCGACGAGACGCTGGAGCAAGCCCAGCTCAAGAAGATCGACCACATCCTGACCAAGGTGCAGCTGCGGCCGGACCAGCGCCTGCTCGACATCGGCTGCGGCTGGGGCGCGCTCGTGATCCGTGCGGCGCAGAAGTTCGGGGCGCGCTGCGTGGGCATCACGCTCTCGCAGCGCCAGTTCGAGCTGGCCACCGAGCGCGTGCGCGCGGCCGGCCTGCAGGAGCGGGTGGAGATACGCCTGCAGGACTACCGCGAGGTGCAGGGCCCCTTCGACTGCATCACCAGCGTGGGCATGTTCGAGCACGTGGGGCTGGACTATCTGCAGGGCTATTTCGCGCGCATCCGAGAGCTGCTCACGGACGATGGCTGGGTGCTCAACCACGGCATCACCTCGACCGACGCCAACGACGGCGAGACCAGCCATGGCGGCGGCCGCTTCATCGACCGCTACGTCTTCCCGCAGGGCGAGCTGCCCCACATCAGCACCGTGCTCAAGACCTTGCAGGCCGGCGGCCTGGAGGCACTGGATGTGGAAAGCCTGCGCCGTCACTACGCGCGGACCACGGGCTTGTGGAGCCAGGCTTTCGAGGCGGCGGGCGAGCAGCTGCGCGCCCTGGTGGACGAGCGACGCTGGCGCATCTGGCGTGTCTACCTGGCCGGCTGCCAGTGGGCCTTCGAGCACGACGAGATCTCGCTCTACCAGGTGCTGTGCCGCAAGGCGGGCCGCCAGGCCCGTGGCCTGCCCTGGTCGCGTCGCTGGATGTACCCGCGTTGAGGGTCGCAGCATCGCGGGGCGGCGCGGAGCCCCCATGCAGCGGCAGGGGGCGACAGGCCCTAAGATAGGCGCATGGCTACCCCCTCCCGCTACTGGGCCGACCTCTCCACCCGTGATTTCGCGCAGCTGGACACGGCGCGCGCCATCGCCGTGCTGCCCGTGGGCGCCACCGAGCAGCATGGCCCGCACCTGCCGCTGAGCGTGGACGCGGACCTGGCCGACGGTGTGGTGGCCGCGGCCTTGCCGCATCTGGCGGCGGATCTGCCCGTGCTGTTCCTGCCCACCCAGACCCTGGGCTTCAGCCCCGAGCACCAGGCCTTTCCCGGCACGCTCACGCTGTCCTCGCGCACCCTCATCAGCCTGTGGACCGAGATCGGTGAGTCGGTGGCGCGTGCCGGCGTGAAGAAGCTGGTGCTGCTCAATGCCCACGGTGGTCAGGTCGGCTTGACCGATCCGGTGGCGCGCGACCTGCGCGCACGCCTGGGCATGCTGGTCTACAGCGTCAACTGGTTCAACCTGCCGCTGGGCCCCGAGGTCGAGAGCCTGTTCAGTGCCGAGGAGCATCGTTACGGCATCCATGCCGGGCAGATCGAGACCGCCATGATGCTGGCGCTGCGGCCCGAGCGTGTGGCCATGCAGCAGGCGCAGCACTTTGCCTCGGCTTCGCAGCAGCGCGCTGCGGCCTTCCCCATCCTGGGCAATGGCAAAAGCGCCAAGCTGGCCTGGCAGATGCAGGACTACAACCCGGCGGGCGCCGTGGGCAACGCGGCGGCGGCCACGGCCGAACAGGGGCGTGCGGTGCTTGACGCCGCTGGCCGCGCCCTGGCGCAGCTGCTCGCCGAAATCGACCGGCTGCCGCCACAGACCCTGGTGGACGGGCCCTTGCCGTGAACGACACGCTGCCGCCCTCGGACACGCCTGACGACGAGGCCGAGCGGCAGCGGCTGCAGACGCTGCAGGACTACGCGGTACTCGACACCGCGCCCGAGGCCGGTTTCGACGAAATCACGCATCTGGCGGCGCAGTGGCTGCAGGTGCCCATCGTGCTGGTCAGTCTGGTCGACGCCGAGCGCCAGTGGTTCAAGTCGCGCGTGGGCCTGGAAGCGCCGGAGACGCCGCGCAGCGTGTCCTTCTGCAGCGTGGCGATCGAGCGGCCGCAGCAGATGCTGATCGTGCCCGACGCGCGGCTGGATCCGCGTTTCCGTGACAACCCTCTGGTCACGGGTGAGCCGGGCATCCGTTTCTATGCCGGTGCGCCGCTGCTCATGCCCGACGGTCAGGCCCTGGGCACGCTGTGCGTGATCGACCGCCAGCCGCGCGAGTTCAGTCCGCAGGAACGCGAGACCCTGAGCCTGCTGGCCCGTCAGGTTGTGGCCCAGCTCGAGCTGCGGCACCAGCGCATGCAGATGCAGCTGGCCGTCGACCGCTACCAGAAGCTCTTCGACAACACCATGGACGGCGTGCTGCAGACCCGGCCCGGTGGCGAGGTGTTGGCCGCGAACGCGGCGGCCTGCATCATGCTGGGCATGAGCGAGGAGCAGATCTGCCAGACCGGGCGCGGCGGTATTCTCGATCTGGAGGATCCGCGCCTGCCGGAGTTGCTGGACACCCGGCTGCGCCTGGGCCACGCGCGCGGCGAGCTGCGCATGCGCCGTGGCGACGGCACGCTGTTCGAGGTCGAGCTGACCTCGGCGCTGTACCGTGACCATGCGGGCCTGTGGCTCAGCAGCATCGTGTTTCGCGACATCTCCGATCGGCTGCGCTGGCAGCAGCAGGTGCAGAAGCAGGTGGACCTGCTCGACAACCTGGCGCGGCATGTGCCGGGCTCGCTCTACCAGTTTCGTCTCGATGCCGAAGGGCGCTTGAGCTTCCCGTTCGCCAGCGCTGGCATCCGCACCATCTACGAAGTCGAGCCCGAGCAGGTGCGTGAGGACGCCAGCCTGGTGCTGGAGCGCATCCATCCGGACGATCTGGAGATGATGCTGGATTCCATCCATGCGTCCGCCCGGACGCTGGAGCCCTGGCGGCTGGAGTACCGCGTGATCCTGCCAGTACAAGGCGAACGCTGGCGCCTGTGCAATGCCCAGCCCGAGCGCCTGCCCGACGGCAGCACGCTGTGGCACGGCTTCAACACCGACATCACCGAGCGCAAGGAGGCCGAGGTCCAGACCTACCGCCTGGCCTATTTCGACGCGCTCACGGGCCTGCCCAACCGCAGCCTGCTGCGCGACCGCATCGACCAGGCGCTGGCGCTGGCGCGGCGCAGTCGCCAGTACGGCGCGGTGATGTTCGTCGACCTGGACAACTTCAAGCAGATCAACGACGCGCGTGGTCATTCGGTGGGCGATCTGCTGCTGACCGAGGTGGCGCAGCGCCTGCAGGGCCTGCTGCGCGCCGAGGACACGGTGGCGCGTCTGGGCGGCGACGAGTTCGTGCTGCTGATCAATGAACTCGGCCACGATGTGGAGGCCAGCGCGCGCGCGGCCATGGCCGTGGCCGAGAAGGTGCGTGCCACGCTGGACCGCCCGCACCTGATCGACAACTTCAGCTACAGCAGCACGGGCAGCATCGGCATCAGCCTCTTTCCCAAGGCCGGGCAGAAGATCGACGACCTGTTGCGCGAGGCCGATACCGCCATGTACCGCGCCAAGGGTGCCGGGCGCAACCGCATCGCCTTCTTCGAGCTCACCATGCAGCACGAGGTGGAGGACCGCCTGGCGCTGGAGCAGGAGCTCAAGGAGGGCCTGGCCGCGAACCAGCTCTGCCTCTATGTGCAAAGCCAGGTCGACCCACAGGGCCAGCCCGTCAGCGGCGAGCTGCTGCTGCGCTGGCAGCATCCTGTGCGCGGCCTGATCTCGCCTGCGCGCTTCATTCCGCTGGCCGAGGAAACGGGGCTGATCCTGCCGCTGGGCGAATGGGTGATCGAGCAGGCCTGCCGCACGCTGGTGCGCATGCGCGCGCAGGGTCTGGCGCATTCGCTGTCGGTCAACGTGAGTGCGCAGCAGTTCCGCAGCGAGGATTTCGTGCCGCGCGTGCAGGCCATCCTGCGCCAGACCGGTGCGCCGGCCCAGCAGCTGGTCTTCGAGGTCACCGAGAGCCTGTTCATCGAGGACTGGGAGCACGCCCTGCAGCGCATCATCGAGCTCGTCAAGCTCGGCATCCGTTTCTCCATCGACGATTTCGGCACCGGCTATTCCAGCCTGCGCTACCTGCAGCGCCTGCCGCTGTTCGAGCTCAAGATCGACCGCAGCTTCGTGCAGGACACGCCGCACGACATCAACGACACGGCCATCGTGCAGTCCATCCTGTCCATGGCGCATCACATGGGGCTGGAGGTGGTGGCCGAGGGCGTCGAGACCCAGGCCCAGGTCGACTTCCTGCGGGCCCAGAACTGTGACCGCCTGCAGGGCTATTTCTACGACCAGCCGCAGCCGCTGGAACAGTGGCTGGCGCGCCTCGGTTCGGCCCTGGCGGTTTGACAGCCTTGCCCGGGCTGCGGATACTTGATGCAGCGCATGTGCGCCGGGGAGTCCCTCCTGATGAGCACCTCCAACGATCGTCGCCAGTTTCTGCGGTCCGTCTTCCACGCCCCCGTGCGACTGCGGCGGGGCGGGCAGGACAGCCAGGGCGTTCTGCACGACGTCTCGCTGCGGGGCGCGCTGGTCGAGGTCCCGGCCGGCTGGGCCGGCCAGGTGGGTGAGCTCTGCAGTCTGCAGCTGACGCTGGCCTCCGATGTCACCATCCGCATGGAGGCCACCGTGGCCCACATCGAAGGCCGCCATGTCGGCCTGCATTGCGAGCGCCTGGACCTGGACAGCATGACCCATCTGCGCCAGCTCGTCGAACACAACGCCGACGATCCCGCCCTGCTCGAACGCGAACTCGCCACCCTGGTCGCTCAGGGCCGGGCCACCGCCTGATGCGCCGCCGCCTGCTGCTTGGCGCGCCAGCCCTGCTGCTGGCCGCAGCGCCCCTGTCGGCGACCACCGTGGGTCAGCGTCTGGGGGCCGGTGGCCATGTGCTGCTCATGCGCCATGCCGAGGCACCGGGCGTGGGCGACCCGCCGGGTTTTCGCATCGGGGACTGCAGCACCCAGCGCAATCTCAGCGCCGCCGGGCGCGACCAGGCGCGTGCCGCCGGCCGCTGGCTGCGCAGCCAGGGCCTGGAGCGCGCCCAGGTCTGGTCCAGCCCCTGGTGCCGCTGCCTGGACACGGCACGCCTGCTCGATTACGGCCCGGTCAGCGTCGAGCCCAGCCTGAGCTCCTTCTTCGGTGACTATGAACGCGGACCGCAGCAGCGCGAGGCCCTGCAGGCCTTTGTGGCGCGCCTGCAGGACGTACCACCCGATCGCGCCCCCGTGCTCGTCACGCACCAGGTCGTGATCAGCGCCTATACGGGTGGTGGTGCGTCCAGCGCCGAGATGGTGCTCGTGCGGGTGGACCGCCAGGGCCGGCCGCAGGACGTGGTGCGCTACGCACCGCCGCCTGCGGGCTGAGGCCTGCAGCCGCGCTGCGGCACACGGTGCGCACGCACCAGCGCTGTGCGCGTACGGCCCGGACGGGCTGGCCCGACATTTGCATACATGACGGCATCCCAGCCAGGAGGTGATGCCATGTCCCACGACTTCGATCCCTACAACGCCGACCGTCCGCTGATGCTCCAGTGCAGTTGCGGACGCGACCACACCGTGGCCGAGCACCAGCAGGAGGCTGCCGCCTCGCAGGCCGCCGCCGAATTGCGCACACGCAGCGAAAGCAGCGCATTCGAGGCCTACAGCAACGCATTCATCGAGGCGACGCTGGTCAAGGCCTTGTTCCCGCAGGACGCCGTGCGCCGGCGTTTCCTGCGGGCGGTGGGCAAGGGGGCCGCCATGTCGGCCATCGCCAGCGTGCTGCCCGTGGCCAGCCTGCAGGCCATGGCGCAGGAGAAAGGCGCACTGGAGAAGAAGGACCTGAAGATCGGCTTCATCCCGATCACCTGCGCCACACCGCTGATCATGGCGCATCCGCTGGGTTTCTACCGCAAGGAAGGGCTGAACGTGGAGGTGGTCAAGACCGCGGGCTGGGCGCTGATCCGCGACAAGATGCTCAACAAGGAATACGACGCCACCCACTTCCTGAGCCCCATGCCGCTGGCCATCAGCCTGGGCCTGGGGTCCAACGCCACCCCCATGAACGTGGCGACCATCCAGAACACCAACGGCCAGGCCATCACGCTGGCGCTCAAGCACAAGGACAAGCGCGATCCCAAGGACTGGAAGGGCTTCAAGTTCGCCGTGCCCTTCGACTATTCGATGCACAACTTCCTGCTGCGCTACTACGTGGCCGAGCACGGGCTCAATCCCGACACCGACATCCAGATCCGCGTGGTGCCGCCGCCCGAGATGGTGGCCAACCTGCGCGCGGGCAACATCGACGGCTTCCTCGGCCCCGATCCCTTCAACCAGCGTGCCGTCTATGAAGAGGTGGGTTTCATCCACGTGCTCACCAAGGAGCTCTGGAACGGCCACCCCTGCTGCGCCTTCGGCACCAGCGCCGAGTTCATCCAGAAGAACCCGAATACCTTCGCGGCGCTGTACCGCTCGGTACTCACGGCTGCGGCCATGGCGCGCAAGCCCGAGAACCGTGAACTGATCGCCAAGGTCATCGCACCGCAGGCCTATCTGAACCAGCCCGAGGTGGTGATCCAGCAGGTGCTGACCGGCAAGTTTGCCGATGGCCTGGGCAGCATCAGGAACGTGCCTGACCGCGCCGACTTCGACCCCATGCCCTGGCAGAGCATGGCGGTGTGGATGCTCACGCAGATGCAGCGCTGGGGCTACATCAAGGGCGACGTCAATTACAAGCAGATTGCCGAGCAGGTCTTCCTGCTGACCGATGCGCGCAAGCACATGAAGGCGCTGGACATGAAGGCGCCCGAGGGGGCCTACCCCAAGTTCAAGATCATGGGGCGCGAGTTCGATCCGGCCAAGGCCGCCGATTACGCCAGGAGCTTTCCCATCCGCAAGGCGGCCTGATCCATGAAGTTCTGGCAGACCCTGGGTTTTCGCGCGGCGATGGTCTCGCTGCTGCTGCTGGTGCTCCTGCTGGCGGGCTGGCGCGCTGCCACCCTGCCCGACCCGGCGGCGCCCCGGCCGGCGGTCTCGGCGGATCTGACGCCCGAGCAGATCGAGTACCTCAAGATGATGGGCAAGGACCCGGGCGGTGTCGCAAGCGGTGGCAAGCAGGCCGGCTTCCCGACGCCGGGCCAGATGGGGCAGACCGTCTGGCAGCAGCTCAGCAATCCTTTCTACGACAACGGCCCCAACGACAAGGGCATCGCCATCCAGCTGGGCCATTCGCTGGCGCGCGTGGGCCTGGGCTTCGGCCTGGCCTGCCTGGTGGCCATTCCGCTGGGCTTTCTGATCGGCATGTCGCCGCTGTTGCGCCGCGCCTTCGATCCCTACATCCAGCTGCTCAAACCCATCAGCCCGCTGGCCTGGATGCCGCTGGCGCTCTACACGATCAAGGACTCCTCGGTCAGCGGCATCTTCGTGATCTTCATCTGCTCGATCTGGCCCATGCTGATCAACACCGCCTTCGGCGTGGCCTCGGTCAAGCGCGAGTGGCTCAACGTGGCCGCCACGCTGGAGGTGAGCCCGCTGCGCAAGGCCTTCCTCGTGATCCTGCCGGCCGCTGCGCCCACCATCGTGACGGGCATGCGCATCAGCATGGGCATCGCCTGGCTGGTCATCGTGGCTGCCGAGATGCTGGTGGGTGGCACGGGCATTGGCTACTTCGTCTGGAACGAATGGAACAACCTGTCGCTGACCAGCGTGATCTTCGCCATCGGCGTGATCGGCGTGGTGGGCATGCTGCTGGACCTGCTGTTCGGCCAGCTGCAAAGAGCCGTGACCTATGTGGAGTGAGCGCCCGTGAGTGGATTCCTGAAGATCGAACAGCTGGCCAAGGCTTATGGCGGCGCACGCCCCGTCTTCGCCGACGTGTCCTTCACCCTGGAGAAGGGCGAGTTCGTCTGCATCATCGGTCACTCGGGCTGCGGCAAGACCACCATCCTCAATGTCCTGGCCGGTCTGGACCGCGCCAGCGAAGGCGTGGTGCTGATGGACGGGCGCGAGGTGGCCGGCCCCAGCCTGGAGCGTGGCGTGGTCTTCCAGGGCCACGCCCTCATGCCCTGGCTCACGGTGCGCCAGAACATCGCCTTCGCCGTGCGCTCGCGCTGGCCCGAGATGAAGGCCGATGAGCTGCGCGCGCATGTCGAGAAATACGTGGCCATGGTGGGCCTGAGCCCCGCCATCGACAAGAAGCCCAGCGAGCTCTCGGGCGGCATGAAGCAGCGCGTGGGCATAGCAAGGGCCTTCTCCATCGCCCCCAAGATGCTGCTGCTGGACGAGCCCTTCGGCGCGCTGGATGCGCTCACGCGCGGCACCATCCAGGACGAGCTCATGGCCATCGTGCGCCAGACGCAGCAGACCGTCTTCATGATCACGCACGACGTGGACGAGGCCATCCTGCTGGCCGACCGCATCCTGCTCATGAGCAACGGCAGCGAGCACGAAAGCACCTACACGCCCGGCGGCATTGCCGAGGTGGTGGTCAATCCCCTGCCGCGCGAACGCACCCGTGCCGGCCTGCACCACATGGACGGCTACTACGAACTGCGCAACCACATCGTCGACTTCCTCGTCACCCGCGCCCGCGCGCACTGAAACTGTTCCAACCCCCGCACAACATGAAGGAGTTCACATGAACCGCAACGACGTCACCGAAAAGATCATCACCGTCAAGGTCTCCAAAGGCCTGAAGTGGGAAGAGATCGCCAAGAAGGTCGGCCAGAGCAAGGAATGGACGACCGCCCTCTGCCTGGGCCAGATGACGGCCACGCCGGCCCAGGCCAAGACCCTGGGCAAGATCTTCGGGCTCAATGCGGAAGAGCAGAAGTGGCTGCAGGTCGTGCCCTACAAGGGCTCGCTGGACACGGCCGTGCCCACCGACCCGCTGATCTACCGCTGGTACGAGATCGTCAGCGTCTACGGCACCACGATCAAGGAACTGATCCACGAGGAGTTTGGTGACGGCATCATGAGCGCCATCGACTTCAGCATGGACATCCAGCGCCAGAAGGATCCCAAGGGCGACCGCGTCAACGTCGTGCTCTCGGGCAAGTTCCTGCCCTACAAGACCTACTGAGGCCGCGATGGAGCCGAAGCCGCCGTTGCCGCCGTTCACGGTCGAGACCGCGGCGCAGAAGGTGCGCCTGGCCGAGGACGCCTGGAACTCGCGCGACCCGGACCGGGTCGCGCTGGTCTACACGGAAGACACGCGCTGGCGCAACCGCGTCGAGTTTCCCGTGGGCCGCGCGGCCGTGCGTGAATTTCTCCAGCGCAAGTGGACGCGCGAACTCGACTACAGACTGATCAAGGAACTCTGGGCCTTTAAGGACCATCGCATCGCCGTACGCTTCGCCTACGAATGGCACGACGACGCGGGCCAGTGGTACCGCTCCTACGGCAACGAGAACTGGGAGTTCAATGCCCAGGGCTATATGCAGCGGCGTTTTGCCAGCATCAACGACCTGCCGATCCAGCCGCAAGAGCGCCGGTTCCACTGGCCTCTGGGCCGGCGGCCCGACGATCATCCGGGCCTCAGCGATCTGGGCTTGTGAAATCGCTCGGCCGCTACCTTAGTAGTGCGGCGGCAGGTCGTCGCGCAGATTGCGCAGCACGGGCTGGCTGCCCTCGGGCAGCTGCTGGCGCAGGCCCATGACCTCGCGCAGCAGCAGCTCGATCTGCTGCTGTTGGCGGTAGACCGTGGTGTTGAGCTGCTCCAGCAGGTCTTCGGCGTAGCTGGCCTTGATTTCGAGTTCCGTCAGGCGGGCGTCGGTGTCGTGCGCGGCGTTCATGCGCGTATTGGAACCGAAAAGCGGCGCGTCCGCGACCTGCCTAGAATTTCGGCATGTCCCACGCCCTGCCCCTGCAAGCCTCGGCCACGCTACGCCGCTATGCCGGCGAGTACGCCGCGCACGCGCACGCCTATGCCCAGGTGCTCGTGGGCCTGAGCGGCCGGCTGGAGCTCGAGCTCGATGGCCGCGGTACCTGGGTGGATGCCGCCTGTGCCCTGGTGGTGCCGGCCGGCGTGGCCCACGCCTATCTGGCCGATGCGCCTGCGCGGGTGCTGGTCATCGACAGTCCCGTCCTGCCGGGGCTGGAGCGCGCACGCCGCTTCGTGCCGCCGGCGCACTGGAAGTCACCTCGCCTGCCGCTCGACGCCGATGGCATCGTGGGGGAAATCGCCATCGCAGCAGGGGTGCTGCAGCGTCGTCCGGTCGATCTGGCGCGCATCGATGCCGCGCTCGACACCCAACTGCACGCGCACTGGAACACGGCGCGCCTGGCCGCGCTGTGTCATCTGAGCGCCGCGCAGTTCCATGCGCGTTTCGTCGAACTCACGTGGCGCACGCCGGCCGACCATGTGCGTGCACGCCGCCTGGACCGGGCCCAGCAACTGCTGCGCACGGGGCTGGGGCTCGAGGCCACCGCCCTGCAGGTCGGCTATGCCAGTGCCAGCGCGCTGGCCTATGCCCTGCGGCGCGAGCGCGGCCTGGGCGCGCGGGCCCTGCGTCGCACCGGCTGAACCTGCACTTCCAGCGTTTCTCGACATTTGCCCGCGCCGGAGCCCTCATGCTGGTGGGATGCACAAACATCCTTCCCTGGGCGTGGCCCTGGTGTTGCTGGCGGCCCTGCTGTGGGGCACCACAGGCACGGCACAGGCCCTGGCCTCGGGGGCCTTGCCGGCCGTCTGGTTCGGTGCCCTGCGCCTGCTCGTGGCGGCGCTCTTCTTCCTGGTGTGGGCGCGGCTGGACCGCGTGCCCGCGCCAGGGGGCCCACTGCCGCTTCTGCCCGTGCTGGCCGCAGGCCTGTGCATGGCTGTCTACAACCTGGCCTTCTTTGCCGGTGTGCGCCTCACGGGCGTGGCCCTGGGCACCGCGGTGGCGTTGGGCAGCGGCCCGGTCTGGGCTGGCTTCTTGCAGGCCCTGTCGACGCGGCGCTGGCCTGCGCCCGTCTGGTGGCTGGGCACCGCGGTGGCCGTCACGGGCGGCGTGCTCATGTCCCTGAGTGCTGGCTCGGCAGGCGGTCTGCGTGCGGACCCGCTGGGTCTGGGCCTGTGCCTGCTCTCGGGCCTGTCCTGGGGCTGCTATTCCCTGCTCAACGCCGCGCTGCTGCGCCAAATGCCCGCGGGCCGCGTGACGCTGTGGGCCTTCGGCCTGGCCGCGCTGCTGGCCCTGCCACTGGCGGGGTGGGACAGCGGCTGGCCGATGCTGCAGCCCAGCGATGTCATGGCCGTGCTCTACGTGGGCCTGCTCACCGCCGGTGTGGCCTATCTGCTGTTCAGCCATGCGCTGCACCACATCAGCGCAGCCACGGGTGTGACGCTGGCGCTGGGTGAGCCCGTGGTGGCTTTTGTGCTGGCTGTGCTCGTGCTGGGGGAGCAGTCGGGCGCCTGGGCCTTGCCGGGTCTGCTGTTGGTGCTGGCGGGCGTGGGTCTGGTGGTGCGGGTGGAGCTGCTCGCCGCACGCAGACCGGTGGATTGATCCTCCCGGAAGACGTCGTAGCCCGGGCGGACGAGGGACCCTCACGAACTCAGCGAGTCCTCGTGCGACACCAGCTGGTCCAGCCACTGGTCGATCGGCATGGGGCGTGCCAGGAGATAACCCTGCATGGCATCGCAGCCATGCTGGATCAGGAAATCGGACTGGCTGCGCGTCTCCACGCCCTCCGCCACCACCTTGAGTCCCAGGTTGGCGGCCACCGACAGGATCAGCTTCACGATGGCCGTGTCATTGGGATCGTCGGGCGTCCCGTCCATGAAGCTCTTGTCGATCTTCAGCTCGTACAGCGGCATGCGCTTGAGGTAGTTCAGGCTGGAGTAGCCGGTGCCGAAGTCGTCGATGGAGAAGCGGATGCCCAGGGCCGCCAGCTCCTGCATGCGGGCGATGGCCCCGTCCACGTCCTCGATCAGCATGCCCTCGGTCACCTCCAGGATGATCGAGCTGGCGGGGGCCTGGTTTTGCGCGAGGATGGTGAGCACCCGCTGGACAAAGTCGGCCTGCCGGAATTGCCGGGGGCTGACGTTGACCGACAGGGGGGTGGCCTTGTCCAGCGCCCGCAGGCGACTGGCCGTCACGCAGGCTTGTTGCAGTGCCCACTCGCCCAGCTCGACGATCAACCCCATGTCCTCGGCCAGCGGGATGAACTCCGACGGAGGGATCGGGCCCAGCGTGGGGTGCTGCCAGCGCATCAGCAATTCAGCGCCGATGGCCTGGCCCTCGCGGTCGAACTGAGGCTGCAGCACCATGCGGAGTTCGTCTCGCTCCAGCGCATGCGACAGCGCCTCCTCCAGCGCCATGCGCTTCTCGACCTCGGCCTGCATGGAGGGTTCGAAGAAGGCGACCTGGTTGCGCCCGGCTTCCTTGGCGCGGTACATCGCCGTGTCGGCCTCGCGCAGCAGATCGCTGGGCGTCTGTGCCGCCTTGTCGATCAGGGCGACCCCGATGCTGGCGCCGCAGCGGTAGCTCTTGCCTTCGATCTCGATCGAGCGGCGCAGCTCGTCACGCACCTTCTCGGCGATGCGCATCGCCAGCCTGGCCCCATCGCCGGCCTGGAGCGTGAGTTCGGGGATCAGCACCACGAATTCATCCCCCCCGATGCGGGCGACGGTGTCCTCGGCCCGGAACAGGGCTTGCAGGCGGTGGGCCACCAGCTGCAGCAGCCGGTCGCCCACAGCGTGGCCACGCGCGTCATTGATGTTCTTGAAGTGGTCCAGGTCGATGAACAGCAACGCGCCTTCGACCCCGTTGCGTGCCCGCGCCGCCACCGCCTGCTGCAGACGGTCCAGCAGCAGCCGGCGGTTGGGCAGCTGGGTGAGCGGGTCGTAGAACGCCAGGCTCTTGATCTCGTCCTCGGCCGCCTTGCGCTCCGTGATGTCGACGAGCGTGCCGACATGGTTGACCACGACGCCCTCCGCATTCTTGACCGGAGTGATGGTCAGCCACTGGGGGTGGCTCTCGCCATCCTTGCGCCGGACCCAAAGCTCGCCGTGCCAGGAGCCGGATGCGGTCACGGACCGCCATGGCTCCTGTGCAAAGGCGTCGTCGTGCTGGCTGGAGGCGAGCAGGGTGTCGGGCCGGGAACCGATGGCCTCCGCTGCCGTGTAGCCGGTGATCTCGGTGAAAGCCCGGTTGACCCGCAGGATGACTTGGCGCGCATCGGTCACGAAGATGCCCTCCTGCGACTCGAAGGCGGTGGCGGCGATCAGCAGCTCGTCCTGGGCCTGCTTGCTCTGGGTGATGTCGCGGTGGATGCCGAACAGACCGACGACCTGACCTTGGCTGTCGAGGATGGGCCATTTGCTCGAGCTGATCCAGCGTGGCTCGCCCTGCCCGCTGACGCGCTGGCGGACCTGGTCCAGCAGGGGTTGTCCCGTCGCCACGATGCGCTGATCCTCGGCATCGATGGTGCGTGCCTCGTCCGCGTCGAAGATCTCCCGCGTGCTCTTGCCGATCAGATCGCGCCAGCTGTCGCAGCCCACGCTGCGCGCCATGGACTGGCTGCAGAACAGCATGTGCATCCCGGCATCCTTGAAGAAGAGCACCTCCGTGGTGTTGTCCAGCAGGGTGCCGAAGTCGCGGTTGAGCTTCTCCAGCGCGCGGGTCCGCTCCTGCACCCGTTCCTCCAGGGAGGCATTCAGGCGCCGGGTGCGCTGGAACTCGTCGGTCAGCGAGTCGGCCATCGCGCGCAGATGGGCCACCAGCATGTCGGTCTCGATCACGCTGCTGCGGGGCCAGCTCACGCTGCTGCCCGCGGCCAGCCTGGAAGGCAGGTCCTGGGTGATCTCGCGCAGCGCCTCGATGTTGGCGGCGATGCGCCGGCTGAACAGCTCGGCCACCAGGACGGCCAGCATCAGCATGCCGAGCAGCATGGCCAGACGCTGGGTGGCGGACTGGCTGAGCATGCGCTGGATCGGCGCAATCGGCTGCTCCAGCACCAGACGCCATTCCGCCAGGTCGCCTACTGCGGTTTCGCTGATGTAGGTCGACTGGCGCCAGCGGTCGTAGAGATGGCGGGTGTAGGGCAGCTCGGGCATCCACTGGCTCACCTTGTCGTCGAGGGGCGTCAGTTCACCCGGGCCGCGCACATACGGTCGGCCCGAGGTCTGGCCGGGGCGGCTGCTGAGGATGACGTCGCCATTGCGGTCGATCAGCGTGTACAGGATGTTTTCCGGCGCCACATCCGCGCGGATGATCTCGGACAGCTGCGCCAGGTTGAGGACGCCCGCGATGGCGCCCTGGTAGCGCCCGCCCGAACGCAGGGGCGCAAGGATGACGGTGATCGGCGCGGCGTTGCGGTCGAGCCGTGCGGAGACCACCTCGGACAATATGGGGCGCAGGCTCTCCTTGAGCCGCGGAAGGTAGGGGCGGTCCGAAAAGTCCACGCCGATATTGCTCTTGCCGCTGTTGTCGGTCAACGGTGAATAGGCCACGGTGCGGGCATTCCCGTCCAGCAATCCCATGCGCAGGAAGTTGGGATCGGAGGCGCGGGCCTGATCGAGCCGGGGCTGCATCGCGGCGGCTGAGCTCTTGGCGGCCGTGTCCGCCAGCGTGCTGACCACGGCCGCACGGTTGCGCACCCAGAGATCGAGCTGCGCACCCAGGCGCTGGCTCTCCTGGCCGAGTTCGACGCGTGCCCGTTCCTGTGCGGTCTTCAGGTCCTTGCCGCTGTCATAGGCCAGCAGAAAGAGCATGGGCGCCAGTACCGCGAGCACGAAGGCGTTGTGCAGCATCTCGCGCAGCGTGACCAGCGCCTGCCGGCTGTAGAGCGAGTAGCCGATGTAGACCAGCCGGGCCAGCAGGGCGTTGGTGATGCCGTTGACCGCCTGCTTGATCATGGTCACCAGGGCGATGTCGACGGACAGGTGCATCACGTGGTGGTAGAAGAGGTAGACCAGCGGCATGCCGATCAGCAGCCAGTAGGCCGATACCGCGAGCACCAGACTGATGCGCAGGCGCTGCATCAGCAGCGCCGCAACCCCGACCTCGGCGGTCATGATGACGATGGCGTAGGGATGGTTCCAAAAAGACCAGGTGATGCTGCTGATCAGCAGGGCGGCCAGCACGCCCCGTACCGTGCCGAAAAGCTGCAGCGCGAGCATCGCGAAGATGCTGCCGAACAGGAACTCGACGTTCAGGAAGATCGGGAACTTGAAATAGTTGCCCGCCAGGCCCGCGCCGATCAGGGCCAGATAGACCAGCCAGGTCGATGTCGTGCCCGCCTTCACCGCGGTGGGAAATGAAGCTCTCATACGTTGCCCGAGTTCGCTGGTGGTCTGCATGTCACGCGTCCGGCGCATCCCTCACACAGGCTGCAGCCATGATGTGCGGCGTCGATGCGATCTCACCAGTGTGTGACGGATGTCGACTTCTTGTGGCCGCTGCCCCAGCCTGGCTCCCGCAGTCAGTCTAATACGAATGCCCGTGCGAGGCGAGCGGCCGGCGCCGTGGGCCGTGACTTTGTACGCGGGGTGATCGACGGCGTCACAGCGCGTGCATGCCGGCGTGCAGGAATTTGTCTAGGTCATCCATGCACTTCACGCAAGCCCCCATTTCCGGAGTGTTGCCTGTGGAAGACGTCACACTTCAAGCACTTTCTCAAGTGTCGGCCCTAAGCTGCTTGCATGCCGTGAGGCGCGCGCAAGCGCCTGATTTTTCTCTGTTTTTCACTCGCGCTTTCTGTCGTTTCGAGGCGTGTGGCCTGGACAATAGGCCCAAGCAACTGCGACAGCGCGACAAGGCCAGTACAACAGAGAAGGGCGACACACCATGTTCAAGACCTGGAAGAAATTCGCCTCCCGCCCCGAACCCGTCGATGTGATCGACGTGGTGCCGGTGCTGGACCGATCGCTGGCCTACCGTCGCTTCCTGCGCTCGGTCTTCCAGGCCCCCGCCCGGCTCACCCTGGCCGGCTACATGCGTGAAGTCCAGGTCCTCGATGTCTCCCTCAAGGGTGCACTGGTCGACATGGGGGTGGCCCTGCCCTGTCCTGTGGGCGCGCGCGGGCGCCTGCGCCTGCTGCTTTCGCCCACCACCTTCATTGCCATGGATGTGGGGGTCACGCGCGTGCAGGGCAGCCAGCTGGGCCTGCAGTGCCTGCACATCGATCTCGACAGCATGACGCACCTGCGCCAGCTGATCGAGCGCAACTCCCAGGATCCCGCCTTGCTGGTGCGCGAGCTCTCCGTGCTCGTGGGTGCTGCGGCCTGAGCGCCGCCGGCTCAGTCCTTCTGGCCGATGGCCGCGCGCGTGAGCGCGGCCTGGGCCGTGAGCCAGGCGCAGAAGGCCTGCACCTCGGGGCGTGCGCTGCTGCGCGCGGCCACGATGAGCCAGTAGGACATGGGTGAACCCAGGCGCATGCCGGGCAATACCTCCACGAGATCTCCTGACGCCAGGCTGTCGGCCACCAGCGGCATGCGCGTGAGCGCCACGCCTTGGCCGGCCAGGGCCGCCTGCGCGATCTGGTATGCGTAGCCGAAGTAGAGCCAGCGCTTGGGCTCGAGCTTCTTCTGACGGTGCACGCCCAGCCAGTGGCGCCAGGTCAGCCAGGTCATGGGCTGGCTGTGCTGGGGCTCGTAGGCCTCGATCAGCGTGTAGTGCGCCAGGTCCTCGGCGCGCTGCAACGGCCGGCCGTTCTTGAGCAGCCAGGGGCTGGCCACGGGCGTGAGCTGTTCGCCGAAGAGCGGCACGGCATGGGGCGGCACCTGGTTGGCGTAGGTGTAGCGCAGCACCAGGTCCACGTCCGAGGTTTCCAGATCCACCAGCGCGTCGGAGGCGTCGATGCGGATGTCGATGTCCGGGTGCGCGCTCTGGAAGGCTTCGAGCCGCGGGATCAGCCACATGGAGGCGAAAGAGGCCCAGGTGCTGATGGCCACGTTCTTGCGTCCTGCGCTGCGCCGGATCTGCTGCACCGCGCCGTCGATGCGCTCCAGCGAGGGCAGCACGGCCTGCAGCAGCTGCGCGCCTGCGCCGGTGAGTTCGACCGCGCGGGTGTGGCGCAGGAAGAGCGCCACACCGACCTCCTCCTCCAGCGCCTGGATCTGGCGTGTCACCGCGCTCTGCGTCAGCGCCAGCTCCTCGGCGGCGGCGCGGAAGTTCAGGTGACGCGCCACGGCGCCGAAGGCGCGCAGCTGGCCCACGCCGATGGGGCGGGTGCGAAGCATGGAGTCGGGGGCGGACGGGGGCATACCGGTCAGGGTTTGATTGATGCGCAAATAGAATCAATAGCCTACCCCGATTTCATTAGACGCGGAAGGGGAATTTGCAGAAGATCAAGTGCCGAATTACCCATCCGGAGTCTGCAATGGCGTCTTCAAGAGATACAAAATTGCATCAATCACAGGAGGCCGGCGCGGTCGCCGGCAGTTGGCAACTGACCCCAGGCCGGGCGCTGAGCCTGTACCCGCGCGATGAAGGTCTGCTGCGCATCACCCGCGGTCGGGCCTGGGTCACGCTGGATCGGTGGCCCGGCGGGCATCGCGACGAGGCCGGCGACCACTGCCTGTGTGCCGGCGAGCAGTTGCGCGTGCGCCCCGGGCGCCATGTCGTGTTCGAGTCGCTGGATCCCGCGCCCCTCTGGTTTGAATGGGTGCCGACGCCCGCCAGGGAGCAGCTGCCGGTGACGCCGCAGGTGCTGCCGCTGGCGCAGGCCTGGTCTGAGTTCTGGCAGTCGGCCCGCCTGACCGCACGGGCTCTGCTGCGCCTGATCCGTGGTCTGCTCGGCACCGTCCCCTGGGTGTTGAGCGAGGGCTTCAACTTGCGGCGGCGCTGAGGGCTGGCGCCCTCAGAAGGTTTCCCAGTCCTCGTCCGCTCCCTTGGCCGTGGCGGGCGCAGCCGGCTTCTGGAGCGGAGGGGCCGCCGTGCGGGCCTGGGGTGCCGGTCGCGCCGACAGTCGGGCCGGTGGCGTGCTGGCCGGCGGTTTGCGGGCGGCCTGGGCCGCAGGGGCTGGGGGCGGGGCTGTGGTGAGTGTCGTTGCGGTGTGGCCCTCGGCCAGGCGGAACACCGACACCACCGACACCAGCTCCTGCGCCTGACTGCGCAGGCTGTTGGCGGCGGCGGCCATCTCCTCGACCAGGGCGGCGTTCTGCTGCGTGACCTGGTCCATCTGCTGCACGGCCTCGCCGATCTGCGCCACGCCCTGGCTCTGCTCGGTGCTGGCCGCACTGATCTCGCCCATGATGTCGGTCACACGGCGGATGCTGGCCACCACCTCGTTCATGGTCTGGCCCGCCTGTTCCACCTGGGTGCTGCCCTGTTCGACCCGGCCCACGCTGTCGTTGATGAGCTGCTTGATCTCCTTGGCCGCTTCGGCGGAGCGGCTCGCGAGGTTGCGCACCTCGCTGGCCACCACGGCAAAGCCGCGGCCCTGTTCGCCCGCGCGGGCGGCCTCCACCGCGGCGTTGAGCGCGAGGATGTTGGTCTGGAAGGCAATGCCGTCGATCACGCTGATGATGTCGGCAATCTTTCTGCTCGAGGCGCTGATGCCGTGCATGGTGTCCACCACCTGGGCCACGACCTCGCCACCCTGCACGGCCACGGTGCTGGCGCTCTGCGCGAGCTGGTTGGCCTGGCGCGCGTTGTCGGCGTTCTGCTTGACGGTGGAGCTCAGCTGTTCCATGGACGCCGCGGTCTCCTCGAGCGCGCTGGCCTGGCTTTCGGTGCGCGCGCTCAGGTCATGGTTGCCCTGGGCGATCTCGGCGCTGGCCGTGGAGACGGATTCCGAACCCTGGCGTACCGAGCCGACCACGCGCACCAGCCCATCCTGCATGGCGGAAAGCGCCTTGAGCAGCTGCCCGATCTCGTCCTTGCCGCTGGTGGTGATCTTGCGGGAAAGATCACCATCCGCCACGGCATGGGCCGTCGCGATGGCTTCGTTCAGCGCACGGGAGATACCGCGTATCAGCAGCCAGCTGAACACAATGGCAAAGGCGATGCCCAGGCCGAAGGCTGTCATGGTGATGATGCGGATGCTGCCGTAACTGGCTTCGGCCTTTTTGTACTCGTCAGCGGCGACTTGCACCTGCAGATCGGTGAGGGCCACCATTTCGGTACGGACTGCCGCATACAGTGGGTCGACCTTCTCCTTCATCAGCCGCTTGACGGTCGGGTAGTCGCCTGCCCGCAAGGCCTGTTGCGTCGGAACGATCCCCTCCTGTAGGAACTTCGCACGCGCTTCCACGAAACGTTTGGCGATGGCCGCTTCCTCGGTGGTCAGCTTGGTGGCTGCGTAGGCCTCCCAGGTCTTGTTGATCGCCTGCGTGTTGCGGACCATTTCCTCCAGCAGACGCTTGCTGTCATCGGCGTTCTCGAAAGCCGCCGCATTGGAGATGGCGAGCTGGTTGCGCAGCAGCAGGCGCTGGATGTCGAGCAGCTGCCCCATGGGCACCGTCCGGTCTTCGTACACCGTTTTCAGACCGGTATTGCTGGCCGCCATGCCTTGCAGACCCAGGAATCCAATGATGAACAGCAACGCACCCATGGCCGCAACCAGGATGACCAGCCGGGTCGAGATCTTCAGGTTATTCATGGTGACCTTCGGAAGTGGAGGGAGGGGGTGAGACGCGGTCCACGCCGGGGCACTCTACTCCGTAAGTCCTGAAAAAGCGAGAGGGAGCGGGCCTGTTCGGCCTGCTCCCTCTGCTGCTGTGCTGTGGCGGGTGTGCTGAATGCCGAGGCCGTCCTCAGTCGGCCTTGAAGCCCGTCGCAGCCACGGCCTTGCCCCAGGTCACGGTGTCAGCCGCGATGATGCGCGCGAAGGCTTCGGCCGTGGTGCCCGTCACGCGAAAGCCGGCTTCTTCCAGCTTGGTGCGCATGGCGGGATCGGTCACGGCTTTCTGCACGTCGGCGCTGAGCTTGCTCAGGACCTCGGGCGGCGTGCGCGACGGTGCGACGATGCCGAACCAGGAGCTGAACTCCAGCGTCGGGTAGCCCTGTTCCTTGATCGTGGGCACATCGGGCAGCGCGGCGGCGCGCGCCGGCCCCGTGGTGCCCAGGGCCAGCAGCTTGCCGGCCTTCACGTTGGGCGCGGCCAGGCCCACACTGGCGAAGACGCCTTGGACATCACCGCTGAAGAGCCCGCCCAGCGCGTCGGCCGTGCTCTTGTAGTGCACGGCCTCCGGCTTGATCTTGATGGCTTCACCGAACATGAAGGCGCCGAAGTGGCCCGGCGTGCCGGCACCGAAGGTGGCCATGAACAGGCCCTTCTGCTGCTGCACCCAGCTCACGAATTCCTTGACGTTCTTGGCGGGCACCTTCTGCGGATTGACCAGCAGCGCGAAATCGGCGCTGACCACCTGGCTCACGGGGGCGAAGTCCTGCGTGGGGTTGTAGGGCAGCTTGTTGTAGCTGCTGGGCGCGATGCTGAGCTGGCCGGTTTCGCCCAGCATCAGCGTGTAGCCATCGGGCGTGGCGCGCGCCGCTTCGCTGGCGGCGATCAGGCCGCCGGCGCCCGGCTTGTTGTCCACGATCACGCCCTGGTTGCCCCAGCCTTCGGAGAGCTTCTGCGCCAGCAGGCGCGCCACGATGTCGGGGCCCGTGCCGGCGGGGAAGCCGACGATGATGCGCACGGGGCGGTTGGGGTAGGCGGCCTGGGCCTGCACGCCGACGGCGCTCAGGCCCGCAAGCAATGCAGCGCCGGCGATGAGGGTGCGGCGCAGGGGGGAAGTGGTTTTCATGGGGGTCTCCTGTAGGAATGATGGGGTAGCTCAGTTCACGGTGAAAAACTGCATCTCCACGCGCTCGGGCCGGCGCACGCCGCTGCCGATGAAGAGGCGCTCGGTGATCCAGCCCAGCGCGGGCGAGGCGGTCTCGAAGCTCGGGCTGCAGCGGAAATAGACCTGGGCCGGGTCCACGGGCTCGCCGCGCAGCAGGCGTGCGGTGACCTCGGGGGCGGCCGCGCGCAGGGCGCGGTTCTGCACATAGATCAGGTCGCCGGCGTCGGTCTCCAGCACGTAGCGCGCGTCGAGCTCGGCCAGACGCGGGCTCACGATGAGCTGGTAGTCAGCGCCGCCGGGCAGCACGCGTGCCTTCCAGCCAGTGCCACGTGCTGCGCCGCCCAGGATGGGGATGAGGCGGCGCTGGCCGTGCACTGTGAGGCCGACTTCCTGCGGCACGCCGACGTCCACGGACAGCTCGGCAAAGAATTCCAGGGCGGGGGCGGAAAGGGACATCTCCGCAGCTTAGGCCGGACGCTCCCGATACGCTGTCATCCCTTAAG
>JAIERT010000306.1 GCA_019746735.1 Burkholderiaceae bacterium
CGGCCAGGCGCGAGAGCAGGCCCAGCTTGGTGACGCGGTTGACCAGCGCCAGCGCCAGGCCGGTCAGCGAGGCCAGCGTCATGGACATGATCAGGATCTCGTCGCCGGGCGAGGGCACGTTGCGTTCCAGCCAGGCCGTCATCAGGTCGTTGTGCACGCGCGACCAGGCCCAGCCCACGGCGGCGCAGATCAGAACCAGCACGCCCAGCGAGCGGTGGCCCGAACTGCCGCTCGGCTCACGGTAGATGCGCGCCTCGGGCGGCAGGGCCGGCACCATGGCTGGCTTGAACAGCGCCACGACGACCACGAAGAGGATGTACATCCCCACGAGCAGCAGGCCGGGGATTAGCGCACCGGCGTACATGTCGCCCACCGAGCGGCCCAGCTGGTCGGCCAGCACGATGAGCACCAGCGAGGGCGGGATGGCCTGGGCCAGCGTGCCCGAGGCCGTGATCGCGCCCATGGCCACGGTGCGGCTGTAGCCGTAGCGCAGCATGATGGGCAGGGAGATCAGACCCATGGAGATCACGGCCGCGGCCACCACGCCCGTGGTGGCGGCCAGCAGGGCGCCGACCAGGATGACCGCGATGGCCAGGCCCCCGCGCAGCGGGCCGAAGACCTGGCCCACGGTCTCCAGCAGGTCCTCCGCCATGCCCGAGCGCTCCAGGATGATGCCCATGAAGGTGAAGAAGGGAATGGCCAGCAGTGTGTCGTTCTGCATGATGCCGAAGATGCGCAGCGGCAGGGCCTGGAACAGCGTGGCCGGGAAGAGCCCGAGCTCCATGCCGATGAAGCCGAAGCCCAGGCCCGTGGCGGCCAGCGCGAAGGCCACGGGGAAGCCCGTCAGCAGCAGGGCCAGCAGGCCCACGAACATGATGGGCACGAACTGTTGAGCGAGGAATTCCATTTATTTTTCTCCGGCCAGCTTGCGTGCCGCGATGGCCTCGAGTTCTTCGAGGTGTTTCTGTTCGTCGCTCTTGTGATCCGCGTCGGCCAGGCTGTCGGGGCCCAGGCCACGCAGGAAAAGCACGCGCTTGAGCAGCTCGGACAGGGCCTGCAGCAGCAGCAGGGCAAAGCCCAGGGGCATGAGGGCGTAGACCGGCCAGCGGATCAGGCCGCCGGCGTTCTGCGACATTTCGCCCGACACATAGGCCTGCGCGAACATGGGCCAGCTCAGGGCGATGCAGATCAGGCAGAAGGGAATCAGCACCAGCACGATGCCGCCGACGTCGATCCAGTTGCGGGTGCGCGGCGACAGGCGGGCCGAGACGAAGTCGATGCGCACATGCGAGTTCTTGAGGAAGCCGTAGCCCGCGCCCAGCATGAAGACCGCGGCGAACAGGTACCACTGGATCTCGAGCAGCGAGTTGGAGCTGGTGTTGAAGGCCTTGCGCACGATGGCGTTGCCGGCGCTGATCACGGTGGTGGCCAGGATCAGCCACATCGTGAAGCGGCCGATCCGGTTGCTCAGGCCATCGATGAGCCTGGATAGTTTGAGTAGTAGCGGCATGCTGGCTCCAGAAAGGGGTCGTCCGGTGCTGCCGGGGCACTGCAACCACCCCCGGTAGGGAATGGCCGACCGGGCCACCCGGCAAAATCCAACGATTTTAAAGGAGGGGGGTATCCCGCCCCTCCCGGTGTAAACACGTAGGTCGCTCTTTAGACACAGGCCCTGCCGGGTCAGCCGGTGGTCAGGTCGACACCGGGTCCGGGTCGCGGAATAATGGGCCCATGGCCTACGAACTCCCCGTGCCTTCCTTCTCCCGGCTCGACAACGCCGATCTGCGCCGGGCCGGCCGTGATCTGCTGAGCCTGGCGCTGATGGACGCGCGCAACCACACGCTATTCCTGATCGGCGAATACCAGAAGGCCATGGAGGGGGAGGGCGTGGACTTTCCCTGCCTGCCCGAGCTCAACCCGCCGCTCTGGGAGCTGGGCCATGTGGGCTGGTTCCAGGAGCGCTGGATCGGCCGCAACCTGCAGCGTCACCAGGGTCCGCGCGCCGACCCGCAGGCCACCCCCCTGGCCTCCGTGCAGCCGCAGGCCGATTTCTGGTGGGATTCGGCCCGCATGCCGCACGACCGCCGCTGGTCCCTGTCCCTGCCGCCGCTGGACGACATCAAGGCGTATCTGCTGACCACGCTGGAGTCCACGCTGGAGCTGCTGGCCAAGACCCCGGACGAGGACGACGCGCTCTATTTCTACCGTCTGGCCCTGTTCCATGAGGACATGCACGGCGAGGCCTTCATCTACATGGCCCAGACCCTGGGCCTGCGCCTCAAGCTGCCGCTGCCCGCGCCGGGCCTGGTGCGCGAGCCGCTGTGGGTGCCCGCCACGCGCTGGCGCCTCGGGTTGGATGCCGGCCAGGGCTACACCTTCGACAACGAGCGCCCGGCCCACGAGGTGACCGTGCCTGACTTCGAGATCGACGCCCAGCCCGTGAGCTGGACGCAGTACGTCGAGTTCGTTGCCGATGGCGGCTACGACCGCCCCGAGCTCTGGTTGCCCGCAGGCTGGGAATGGCTGCAGGAGCAGGCGCAGGGCGAGGAGGGCCGGCGCGCCCCGCGCCATGTCGAGCAGATCGGTCTGGCGCGCGCGGGTGGGCAGGGCGGCGTGATGCAACGCTGGTTTGGCAACACCGTGCGCGTGGCCGGCTGGTCACCGGTGATGCACCTGAGCTGGTGGGAGGCCGATGCCTGGTGCCGTTGGGCCGGCCGGCGTCTGCCCACCGAGGTGGAGTGGGAAGTGGCCGCCCATCAGGCGGCCAACCGCGGTTTCCGCTGGGGCGATGTCTGGGAATGGACCGGCAGCACCTTCCAGGGCTATCCCGGTTTCCAGGCCGACCCCTACCGGGACTACTCCGAGCCCTGGTTCGGCAGCCACAAGGTCTTGCGCGGTGCCTCGCTGGCCACGCGCCGGCGCATGAAGTCGCCCAAGTACCGCAACTTCTACCTGCCCGGGCGCGACGACATCTTCTGCGGCTTTCGTTCCTGCGCGCTCTGACGCAGCGGGGCACGGCGGGGGCGGGCCCTCGTCTTCACCTTCTTCTCCCCGCGGTACCGCCACCAGGCCAGCAGGCGGCTCATGGCCAGCACCTCGCCCATCTGCGCCGCCGGCCGGTAGCCCGGCAGCTGCAGCAGCAGCGCAGGCCAGTCCGGACTTTGCAGCACCCAGCACAGGGCTTGCACCGCGGGCTCGTCCAGGGCCGACTTCAGGCAGACCAGGTGGTAGTCCTCGGTCACCAGGGGCACGAAGTCCAGGCCGCGTGCGCGCGCGGCCGCCTCGATGCCCAGGCCCGCGTCGGCCTGCCCGGCCGCGATGGCCTGGGCCACGGCCGCGTGCGAAGGCTCGGTATGGCGGTAGCCCTTGATGCGGCTGCGTGCAAGGCGCTGCTGCGCCAGCATCTCGTCGAGCAGCAGGCGCGTACCCGTGCCCAGCGCGCGGTTGACGAAGCGCACCTGCCCGTCAGTCAGCTGCTGCAGGCTGTGCAGGCGCAGCGGATTGCCGCGCGCCACCATCAGGCCCTGGGTGCGCTGCGCGAAGCCGATGAGCTTGTGCAGGCCGGGCTTGAGCAGGGGCTTGTAGGTCTGCTCGCCCAGCGAGCCTGCGCCCGCCTGCTGCACCGTGTGGAAGCCCGCCAGCACGCAGCGCCCCTCGTTGAGCGCGCGCAGCGCGTCCACGCTGCCCATGAAGCGGATGTCCAGATGCAGCTGGTGCTCGGCCGCGGCGTGCGCGCGCAGGGCGCTGAGCGCATCGTCGTGGCTGGCGTAGAGCGTGAGGATGTGCACCGTGTCATCGAAAGCCACCGCATAGGCGCGCTCCAGATCGGCGCGCAGCGCCTCGATCTGCGGTGAGAGCCGCGCCTGAGCCTGGCGCTCGGCCCACAGCAGCTTGTGGCCGAACTCGCTCAGGCGCGCGGCCTGGCCTTTCTCCCAGACCAGCAGCTCGTTGCCCAGTTCGTTCTCCCAGCGCTTGAGCTCGCCCCAGACGTGGCGGTAGGACAGCTCCAGCAAGCGTGCCGCCCCCGAGATCGAGCCGCTCTCCTGCACCGCGTCCAGCAGGTCCAGCACGGGATTGCGGATCAACCCGGTCGGCGTCGAGGCCGTGGGGGCGAATGTGTAGTGAAACTGCAACTTATGCACAATGGTTCATATGGTAGGGGTTTAAACCTGTCCCTACGATACCCGAGAACCTCCAGCTCCCTCGTTTTGCATTCTTCCTGATGTCGACCTTCACCGACAGTGCCGTCACCGCGCTGCAGCTCATCACCGCCCTGGATCCGGTCCTGCTGTCCATCGTCGGCCGCTCGCTGGCCGTCAGCGCCCTGGCCTGCGTCTTCGCCTGCACGCTGGGCGTGGTGCTCGGCGCCTGGCTGGCCGTGGCGCGCTTTGCCGGGCGGCAGGCCGTGCTCACCCTGCTCAACACCTTCCTCGCCGTGCCGGCCGTGGTCGTCGGCCTGGTGGTCTACCTGCTGCTCTCGCGCTCGGGCCCGCTGGGCTTTCTCGGCTGGCTGTTCCAGTTCGAGGCCATGGTGCTGGCGCAGACCCTGCTCGTGCTGCCGCTGGCTACGGCGCTCACGCGCCAGCTCATCGAGGACGCGGACGCGCGCCACGGCGAGCAGCTGCAGTCGCTCGGCGCCGGTACCACGCTGCGCGGCCTGCTGCTGGCCTGGGACGAACGCCACGCGCTGCTCACCCTGGTCATCACGGCCTTCGGCCGCGCCATCTCCGAGGTGGGGACGGTGATGATCGTCGGCGGCAACATCGACGGTTTCACCCGTGTGATGACCACGGCCATCGCGCTGGAGACCAGCAAGGGCGACCTGCCGCTGGCCCTGGCGCTGGGCATCATCCTGCTGGCCGTGGTGCTGCTGCTCAATGTCGCCGTGGGCCTGCTGCGCCGCTGGCGCGAGCGGGCCGAAAGCAGGGGCTGCGATGCGGTCGGGGTGCCGACATGAGCGCCGTGTTGCCTGTCACCGCTGCGCTCGAGCTCCCGGCTGAGACGCGTTCCACCGTTTTCACCCTGCAATCGGCCGCCGTGGCCTTCGGTCCCGTGCAGGCCCTGCATCCGCTGAGCCTGTCCATTGGCGCTGGCGAGTCCGTGGCCCTGGTCGGTGCCAACGGCAGCGGCAAGAGCACGCTGCTGCGCCTGCTGCACGGCCTGCAGCGGCCCACGTCCGGCCAGGTGCAGGCGGTGCCCGCTGCAGCCCAGGCCATGCTGTTCCAGCGCCCCTTCATGCTGCGCACCTCGGCGCGCAACAACGTGGCGCTGGCGCTCTGGTTGCGGGGCGTGCCCTGGCGC
Organism: Burkholderiaceae bacterium; assembly: GCA_019746735.1. Classification (GTDB taxonomy): domain Bacteria; phylum Pseudomonadota; class Gammaproteobacteria; order Burkholderiales; family Burkholderiaceae_C; genus Hylemonella. The sequence goes on from JAIERT010000306.1 coordinate 5,302, forward strand.
ACGGCCCAGGTGCGGGCCATCGCCGCGCTCGAGCGCGTGGGCCTGGCCCCGCGGGCCGGACGTCCGGCGCGCACGCTCTCGGGCGGGCAGCAGCAGCGTCTGGCCATGGCGCGCGCCTGGGCCCTGCGCCCCGAGGTGCTGCTGCTCGACGAGCCTACGGCCAGCCTGGACCCGCACGCCAAGCGCGAGGTCGAGGCGCTGATCGCCGACTTCGCGGGCAGCCGCACGCTGGCCGGCCAGCCCGTCACCGTGGTCTTCGCCAGCCACAACCTGGGTCAGGTCAAGCGCCTGGCCACGCGCGTCATCTACCTCGAGCAGGGCCGCGTGCAGGCCGATCTGCCTGTGCAGGAATTTTTCGACCAGGCGCGACTGCAGGCCGTCTCGCCGGTCGCCGCCTTGTTTGTCAAAGGAGAGCTCGCATGAAGCCCGTCCCGTCCTGCGTCCTCAGGGCCGCCTTCGGCACCACCCTGGCGCTGGCCAGCCTGGTGGCGAGCGCGCAGAGCATCGTCATGGCCTCGACCACCTCGACCGAGCAGTCGGGCCTGTTCTCGCACCTGCTGCCGGCCTTCAAGGCCGCCAGCGGCATCGCCATCAAGGTCGTGGCCCTGGGTACGGGCCAGGCGCTGGACATGGGCCGCCGTGGCGACGCCGACGTGGTCTTCGTGCACGACCAGGTGGCGGAGGAGAAGTTCGTGGCCGACGGTTTCGGCCTGCAGCGCCGGGCCGTGATGTACAACGACTTCGTGCTGATCGGCCCCAAAGCCGACCCGCTGGCGGCCCGGGGCAAGGACATCGTCGAGGCCCTGAAGAAGATCGCCGCCGCCAACGGCGCCTTCATCTCGCGCGGTGACAAGAGCGGCACCCACGCGGCCGAGCTGCGCTTCTGGAAGATGGCGGGGGACGCCAAGGGCAACGGCTACAAGGAGTGCGGTTGCGGCATGGGCCCGGCGCTCAATATCGCGTCCTCCAGCGGCGCCTACATCCTGGCCGACCGCGGCACCTGGCTCAACTTCAGGAACCGCGCCGACCTGGCCATCCTGGTCGAAGGCGACAGGCGCCTGTTCAACCAGTACGGCGTGATGGTGGTCAACCCGGCCAGGCACCCGCAGGTCAAGCAGGCCGAGGCGCAGAAGTTCGTCGACTGGATCGTCTCGCCCGCTGGCCAGAGCGCCATTGCGGCCTACAAGATCGGTGGCGAGCAGCTCTTCTTCCCCAACGCCGGCCCGTGAGCATCGCGTGCCACGCCTGAGCGTGGCTCCGGGCTGGGACATGATGCCGAGCGCCTGTGCTTGAGCCGGCCATGAGATGGCTCCTGCTTCTGCGCTGCCGCCGCTGAGCCCGCCTTGCGCAGCGCGTTACAGTGCGGGCCATGGCCCTGCGCATCCGTGACGAAAGCACCCTGGACGTTCCGTTCATTGAGGCGCTTACCGAAGCCGCCTTTCGCACCGCGCCGCACCGCAGCGGCACCGAGCAGCACATCGTCAACGCCCTGCGCCGTGCGGGCCAGCTCACGCTGTCGCTCGTGGCCGAGGAGGGCGGGGTGATCGTGGGGCATGTGGCCGTTTCGCCCGTGAGCGTGTCCGACGGAGCGCCCGGCTGGTACGGCCTGGGCCCGATTTCTGTGCAGCCCGAACGGCAAGGGCGCCACATCGGCGCCGCGCTGGTGCATGCGGTGCTCGATGGCCTGCGCGCCCGCGGGGCGGCCGGCTGTGTGCTGGTGGGCGACCCGGCGTACTACACGCGCTTCGGTTTTCGTCCCGTGCCCGGCCTGGTCTATCCCGGCATTCCGCCTGAATACTTCATGGCGCTGGCGTTCGGCGGCGTCGTCGCGCAGGGCACCGTGAGCTACCACGCCGCCTTCGACGCCACGGCCTGACACAGCGGCGCGTTACCATCGGCGCATGAAGTCGCGAGAGTCCGGAAACGCTGAGCCCTCGTCTGCCCCTCCGCGTTTCTCGGTCGCCGTACTGCAGGCCGAGAACCGTCGCCTGCGTGAGCAGCTCAATGCGCTGATCGCCGAAGCACGGCTCAACCAGGACAAGCTGCGCCGTTTCGACCAGCTCGAACGTAAGGTCATCGCTGCGCCTTCGCTGGCCGCGCTGGTGCAGACCCTGCTGGTCGACTATCCCGCGCTGTTCGAGCTCGACGCCGTCACCCTGGCTCTGGTGGACCCCGAGTACGAGGCCGCACGCGTGTTCGCAGAGGGGGGCGTCGCATTGCCAGCCCCGCTGCTGCTGCTGCCTTCCGAGCAGCCCCTGCAGCAGCTCTACGCCGGCAGTGTCAGTCCACGCCTGGGGCCGCCGGGCGTGGCCCAGGCCTTTCTGTTCGAAAGCCTGCCGGTGGCGCCCGCGAGTGCGGCCTTGCTGCCCCTGGTGTACCGGGGCGCCTGCATCGGCAGCCTCAACCTCTGCAGTCGCGACCCGGCGCGCTTCGCTGCCGGCAGCAGCACCGATTTTCTCGAACGTCTGGCCGCGCTCGTGGCGGTCTGTCTCGACAGCGCCCTGGCCACCGAGCGCCTCAAGCTCGCCGGCCTGACCGACGGTCTGACCGGCGTGCACAACCGGCGTTATTTCGAATCCCGCTGTCTGGAAGAGGTGCAGGCTGCGCGCCGCAGCGGCCTGCCCCTGGTCTGCCTGCTGCTCGACGTGGACCACTTCAAGCGCATCAACGACACGCACGGTCACCCGGCCGGTGACACCGTGCTGCGCTACGTGGCCCGGCTGATCCGCGCCCAGTTGCGCGGCAGCGATGGGGTGGCGCGCTATGGCGGTGAGGAGTTCGTGCTGCTGCTGCCCGGCACCCCGCTGCCCGCGGCGCTGGAGACGGCCGAACGCATCCGTCGCGTGATCGCCGCGCAGAGCATGCCGCTGCCGCTGCCCGAGCCGCTGCGCATCACCGTGTCCATCGGCGCGGCGGCGCTCTCGGCCGGCGAAGAACCCGCCGCCCTGGTGCAGCGTGCCGACCAGGCGCTGTATGCGGCCAAGCAGGGCGGGCGCAACCGCGTCCAGGCCGCCTGAGCGAGCCCGGCCCAAGAAAAAGGCCGCCTCGTGGGCGGCCTCTCTCCTTGCAGCCTACAGGCTGCGTCTGCAGCGGATCAGTAGTAGACCTGCTGGGTCAGCGCGCCGCTGCGCAGGGCTTGCGTCAGCTCGGCGTTCACTTCGGCGCGGGTCTTGCCGTTGCTCTTGGCCTGGGCCGGGTAGTTGCCGGGGAAGACTTCATTGAGCTTCTGGTTGCCGTGGCCGTCCACGGTGGACACGATGTCACCGTTGCGCACGGCGCGGAAGTACTCGGCGCTCACCTCGGCGCGGGTCTTGCCGGCGGCTTCAGTCTGGGCCGGGTAGTTGCCGGGGAAGACTTCGTTGAGCTTCTGGTTGCTGTAGCCGTCGATGCCGGCCACGATGTTGCCGGTGCGGACGGCTTCCAGGTACTCGGCCGTGACCTGTGCGCGGGTCTTGTCGGCGGCCAGGGCCTGACCGGCGGCGAGGGCGAGGATGGAAACAGTCAGGGCGGAAGCAATAGTGCGGTTCATGATGAGAATTCCTTCGAGGTGAACAAGGTTTGATCCGCGGCCGGCCTTGTGGGTGGGCCGGGATCCCGTCGACACCGCTCTTTGCAGCGCTGGCATCGATGGGATGAACTGTAAAATTTCATGCAGAGAAGATAAATAGCCAATTCGTACCTATATCGTTTCTTTTTAAGAAACAATATCCAACGACAACCGAGGACTGCCATGGACCGCCTGCAATCAATGAAAGTCTTCCAGCGTGTGGTGGACGAGGGCGGATTCGCCGCCGCCGCCCGCGCCCTGGACATGTCCCCCCCGATGGTCAGCCGCCTCGTGGCCGATCTCGAGGACCGCCTGGGCTCCCGGCTGCTGCAGCGCTCCACCCGCCGCCTGGCGCTGACCGACGCCGGCCAGGCCTACCTGAACCGGGTGCGCAACATCCTGCAGGACATCGAGGAGGCGGATGAGCTGGTCAGCACCTACACCCAGGAACTCAGCGGCACGCTGCGCCTGCATGCGCCACCCGTGCTGGCCTCCTACGTGATCGCCCCCATGCTCGCGGACTTTCGGCAGCGCTATCCGCGCATCGTGCTCGACATCGAGGTCGAAAACCTGTCCGAGCCGCCGGTGGAGGATTTCGACATCGCCCTGATGGGCGCCGACAGCAGCTTCGACGGCGACATCGTGGCGCGCAAGGTCATCGAGTCCGAAACCATCCTTGTGGCCTCGCCGGCCTATGTCCAGCGCCGAGGCCTGCCGCAGACACCGGCCGCGCTGGCCGACCACGACTGCCTGCGCCTGAAGGTGGCCCAGGGACGCATCCGCCCCTGGCGCCTGTGGCGCCCGGAGGCCCCGGACGTGGTCGAGGAGATCGAGGTGCGGCCGGTCGTCCAGGCCAATCACACCGATACCCTGCTGCGTGCGGTTCTCGACGGTGCGGGCATCACCTCGGTGTCGGTGGAAGTCGTCGCGCCCTACCTCACGCGCGGCGATCTGGTGCGCGTGCTCCAACCCTGGATCACCGGCCGCCTGAGCATGTACGCGGCGCTGCCCTCGCGCAAATTCATTCCGCAGCGCACCCGTGTCTTCCTCGACTACCTCATGGAGAACACCCGAGACGCCAGCCTGCGCGCGATCGAGGCCTGCACGGTGTGCTGAACACGGCGCAGCCACCCAGGGCTTTTCCACCCGGGGTGTGCAGCCCGAGCGACCACGGCTACAGTGTCGTCATGCCCTGGATGAAGAGCGTGGAGTGGACGATGCAAAGTTTCCGTATCGCGGTCGTGGCCTTGGGGATGTGGGTCGCGGGTCCGGCCGTGCTGGCCGCCGAAGTGCAGGTGGCGGTGGCCGCCAACTTCACGGCGCCCATGCAGAAGATCGCTCCGCTGTTCGAGGCCGACACCGGCCACAAGGCTCGGCTGGCCTTCGGCTCCACCGGCCGCTTCTACGCCCAGATCCGCAACGGCGCACCCTTCGACGTGCTGCTGGCGGCCGACGACGAGACCCCGGCTCGGCTCGAGCGCGAAGGGCAGGGCGGCAGCCGTTTCACCTATGCCATTGGCAGGCTCGTGCTCTGGAGCCGGCAGCCGGCGCTGGTGGACGACCAGGGGGAGGTGCTCCGCAGCGGCAGGTTCGAGAAGCTCGCCTTGGCCGACCCCAAACTCGCGCCCTACGGCGGCGCCGCCATCGAGACGCTGACGAAACTCGGCGTGGTCGACACCCTGCGTCCCAGGTTTGTGCAGGGCGAGAACATAGCCCAGACCTGGCAGTTCGTCGCCACCGGGAATGCGCAGCTGGGTTTCGTGGCCCTGTCCCAGGTCTGGGCCGATGGCAGGCTCAAGGAGGGCTCGGCCTGGCTGGTGCCGGCCACGCTGTACAGCCCCATCCGCCAGGACGCCCTGCTGCTCAACAGGGGCAGGGACAATGCCGCAGCCGGGGCGCTGCTGCAGTACCTGCGCGGCGACAAGGCGCGTGCCATCCTCAAGGCCTACGGCTACGCGTTCTGAGCCGGCGTGAAGGAATCGACGGCGCAGCCGGCCGGCTGTGCCGCATGACCTCAGGGGCCGCTATCCTTGGGGCCTCACCCGCCCTTGCATCCCATGTCCCTATCCGCTGAAGCCTGGCAGGCCATCTGGCTCACCGTCGAGCTGGCCTCGCTGACCACCGTGCTGCTGCTGCTCATCGCCACGCCGCTGGCCTGGTGGCTGGCGGGCACGGCGTCACGCTGGCGCGCGCCCGTCAGCGCGCTCGTCACGCTGCCCCTGGTGCTGCCGCCCTCGGTGCTCGGCTTCTACCTGCTGGTGGCCCTGGGTCCGCAGGGCCCGCTGGGCCAGCTGACCCAGGCCCTGGGCTGGGGCGTGCTGTCCTTCACCTTCACGGGCCTGCTGATCGGCTCCATCGTCTTCTCGCTGCCTTTCGCGGTGCAGCCCCTGCAACATGCCTTTGAGGCCCTGGGCCCGCGTCCGCTGGAAGTCGCAGCCACGCTGCGCGCTTCGCGGCTGGATGCCTTCTTCACCGTCGCCCTGCCGCAGGCCCGCGGTGGCCTGCTGACCGCGGCCATCCTGAGCTTTGCCCACACCGTGGGCGAATTCGGTGTGGTGCTGATGATCGGCGGCAACATCCCCGGCGTGACGCGCGTGGTCTCGACCCAGATCTACGGTCACGTCGAAGCCATGGAGTACAGCCAGGCGCACTGGCTGGCCGGCGGCATGCTGCTGTTCAGCTTCGTCGTGCTGCTGGCGCTGGCCTGGCTGCGGCGCAGCGACACGCGGGTGCTCACATGAGTGAGGACTTCCACGTCCGCCTCAGGCTGCCGCGGGCCGACTTCGATCTGCAGGTGGACCTGCAGCTGCCCGCGCGCGGCATCACCGTGCTCTACGGCGCCTCGGGTTCGGGCAAGACCAGCGTGCTGCGCTGCGTGGCCGGGCTGGAGCGCGCGCAGTCCGCGCGCGTGGTCGTGGCCGGCGAGGTCTGGCAGGACGAAGCCGCCAGCGTCTTCCTGCCCACGCACCGGCGTGCCCTGGGCTATGTATTCCAGGAGGCCAGCCTCTTCGACCACCTCGACGTGCGCGGCAACCTGCACTACGGCCTGCGCCGCGCCCGTGCGCCCGGTGCCGAGCTCACGCTGCACACGGCGGTGCAGCTGCTGGGCATCGCCGACCTGCTCGGGCGCCGCACCCACCAGCTGTCGGGCGGCGAGCGCCAGCGCGTGGCGATGGCGCGTGCGCTGGCCACCAGCCCGCGTCTGCTGCTGCTCGACGAGCCCATGGCCGCGCTCGATGCCGCGCGCCGCCAGGACATCCTGCCCTGGCTCGAACGCATGCGCGACGAGCTGCGCATTCCCATGCTCTACGTCACCCATTCGGCCGAGGAGCTGGCGCGTCTGGCCGACCATCTGGTGGTGCTCGAGCGCGGTCGCGTCCGGGCCCAGGGCGCCGTGCAGGAGGTGCTGGCCGCCATCGACAGCCCCGTGATCGTGGGCGAGGACATGGGGGCGCTGCTGGCGGGTGTGGTGGCCGAGCGCGACGCGCGCTGGCAGCTGCTGCGCGTGCGCTTCGACGGCGGCAGCCTCTGGCTGCGCGACAGTGGCGTGCCCCTGGGCCATGCCGTGCGCCTGCGCGTGCTGGCGCGAGACGTCTCGCTCACCACGGTGGAGCCGCAGCAGACCAGCATCCAGAACCACTTCCCCTGCGAGATCGAATCGGTGGCGCCCGATGCCCATCCCTCGCAGGTGCTGGTGCGCGTGCGCTGCGGTGCCTCGCTGCTGCTGGCGCGCATCACGCGCCGCGCCTATGCCGATCTGGGGCTGCAGGCCGGCGCGAGCGCCTGGGTACAGGTCAAGTCCGTGGCGCTGGTGCAGTAGCGCGGCTGCGGAAAAGACTTGAAACACTCTTTCCCGCGGGGGCGCCGCAAAGACGTGTATCGTCGGGTGCTGTGACCGAGATCAGGGAGAAGAAACAACGGCACATTCCGCCGCAGGTTCAGGCCTGCCGCCCGTCCGCCTGCCTTCAACCCCGATATGTTTGGTCTGTTCAAGCAGAAACCCCTACCGCCGTCCCCCACGCCCTTCGGCACCGAGCTCCTGACCGATCTCGGTGCGCGGCGCATGAACCTGGAAGAGCGCAAGCAGGTGCGCCGCGAGATGGTCTACCAGTCCGTGCGCGACAACCTGCTGCTGCTTGAAATCATCTCCGGCATGTACAAGTTCAAGGCCGTGGGCCTGGACGAGCGCCAGCACCGTTTCATGGTGGTGATCGACGTGGCCACCGGCTTCGTCGCCAAACGCGGCGGCAAGGTCATGCGTTTCAACGAGGTGGAGAAATTCCTGTCCGAGCGCACGTTTGCCCAGTACGGCGTGCGCATCGATTCGATCTACTGGCGCTTCCACCCCGATGTCAACAGCTTCGGGCGGGGCTACCGCGCCAGCGATGCCGCGCCCAGGCCGCGGCCGGCTGCCACAGCTGCGCCGGCGCCCGCGGCGGCCCGGCCATCCCCGCTGCGCCCCAGCTCGCGCCACGAGCCGGTGAGCGAGGACGAGATGCGCGCCTTCGAACAGGCCATCGCGCGCGGCGTCAAGCCGCCGCCGCTGCACCTGGGCGATCTCGAGTACCAGTCCGACCTCGCCCCGCTCGAAAGCCCGCCCGTGGCCGGCGGCACGCAGTACGGATCGCTCTGAGCGCCTGAGAGCGTCAGCGCTGCGCCGCCCGCACGGCCATGTGCGTCCAGGCCAGGCGCAGCAGATCCACGTTCACGCCCGCGGCCTGACCGCGGCGCACCATGTCGCCGAGGATGTGTTCGTGCTCCGTGCGCTGCCCGCCCTGCAGGTCGCGCAGCATCGAGGCCGTGAAGGCCGAGCCCTTTTGCGTCAGCATGGCCAGGGCCTTGCCCTGTTCCTCCTCGCTCACCGCATGGCCCTGGGCCCGGGCCACGGCGCAGCATTCGGCAAACATCTGGCGCGTCAGCGCCTCGCCCTCGGGCGTGGCCAGGATCTCGCCCACCGAACCCTGGCACGCGGTGGTCATGCCTGCCAGCGTGGCCAGGAAGACCCACTTGTTCCACAGCACCTGCTCGATGTCTTCGCTGTAGGCGCTGTCGAATCTGGCACGCCCGCACAGCGCGATGAAATCGCGCGCCAGCGCCGCGTGTGCCGTATCGCGCGCGCCTGCCGTCAGGCGGTGCAAGGGGCTGAGCTGTCTGACCGCGCCGCTCGGCGTGATCATGGCCGCGATGTGTGCCACGCCGCCGAGCACCCGCGCCCGCCCGTAGCGCGCGTCCAGCACACGCAGGTGGTCCAGGCCGTTGAGAAAGGGCAGGATGGCGCCGCGCGCATCGGCCTGAGCCAGCGAGGTCAGGGCATCGTCCAGGTCATAGGCCTTGGGGGCGAGCACGATCAGATCGTAGTCCGCCTGCACCGTGGCCGCCGTCACCGTGCGTGGCTGCACGCTGAAGGGGCCATCGGGCGTCTCGACCTGCAGGCCCGCGCGCTCGATCAGCTGCTGGCGTGCCTCGCGCACGAGAAAGGTCACGTCGGCGCCGGCCTGGATCAGGCGCGCACCGAAATAGCCGCCGATACCGCCGGCCCCAAGGATCAGGATCTTCATGCAAGGTTCTCCGGGGGTGATTCTATCCGCACTGCAAACACGAGGGGGCCTGCGGGTCATTGCGTGGATGTGCCCGAGGTTACGCCTTGTCACGATTTAGGTCGCTGCCCATTCCGCCATGCGGGGAATACGCCGTTTTGGCATGAATGGATCGGCGGCCCGATGCTATTCTTGTCGGCGTTGGAACCCACGCGCTGCGCCGCGCGTCGGGACGAGTCAGATTGCTGAAGACAGAGACGCCATGCCCAAGTACAGGCCCGGACAAGTGGGCTTTGATGAATCCATGCGACGTATCGTCGCCGTTGAGACCCTGGTCGATGTGGCGCGCGCCGTCTCGGCCCAGTTCGGCAAGCTCGTCTCGCCCGAAGAACTCACGTTCGAATACTTCGGCCGTGACGAACGCAATGGCTGGAGCACCTGGGTGGTCTACAAGGCGGACTACGGCCCCGTGGGTTTCACCAACCGCTGCCTGGACCCGGCCTACACCCAGGAAAGCAGCCGCTGGGGCGGCCTGAACGACCCCAAGATCCCCACCGACTGAAGCCAGCCGCAACCCGGCCCCGGCCCGTCGGCGCCGCATCTCGCACGCCTCCCTCACTGTTGCCCCCTGCCCCTTTTGGGGGATAGGCAAGCGGCGCAGGCCCGTCCTACACTGGCCGCCAGAACAACAACAGGGGGCATCACACATGAAGACCAGAACATGGGGCTGCAGGCCCAAGGCCGCATCGATCGGCCCCGGGGCCGCCGCGGCCCCGCTGTTGTGTGCGTTGCTGTTGCTGGCCGATCCCGTCGCCGGCAAGGAAGTGCAGCGCCTCTATGTCGACCTGGACGGTGACAGCAAGGTCGAGGCCATCAACCTCTCAGCCACGGAGCCCGATGCCAGCGGGCGCAGCCAGATCAGTGTGCGCATCGGCTCGGCGCTCTTCAGCACGGAGCATCAGACCGTGCCCGAGGGCCGCATCGAGATCCGCGCCATCGTCATCGACCGCCAGCGTTCGCAGCGCCAGCTCGCGCTCACCGTAGAGCAGTCCGAGGGCTGCGTGCACCATCTGCTGGCCTACACCCCGCGCCGTCTCGTGCGCCTGCTGCCCATCCGGGGCGAGGCCGGCTGCAGCCTGCCGGCGCTCGCGGGGGACGGCGTGGTCGAGGCTGCGGTCTGGGAAGGCTACGGCGGCAGCAAGGAGCGCTACCGTCTGGGCACGGACGGCCTGAGCATGCGGCCCGAGTCGCGATCCGGGCACGAGGTGGGCCTGGTGCGGCCGACGCCCGCGCGCTGAAGCCAGGCCTTTCGATGCAAGGGTAAACCCCTAGTGCTGGCCTTGGTCGGCAGGCGCACAGTGTTTCAGGGTGAAACACTAAAGCAAGGCTATGCGCGGGCCAACTCTTCACCACACAACGTTGCGCAACACCTCGGTGTTACGTTGGGCACGGTCTTTTTCCGAGACAAGGGTTAGGGTGCCATTGCGGCTTTTGTACCCACACGCCTGTCGAAAAGGACGTGTCCATGGACACCCCTCCTAGGGACGAAGCGCGCCTCGTCCACCTGCTGATCAAGCCCGCCAAACCCGCCGAAATCCGGCTGGCCTGGGTTGCCGTGCTGGTCTCGGCGGCGCTCTTCCTGCTGGCGCTGCCTTTTGCCTCGGTGCAACTGGCCCACCATCCCGTCTTTGCGCCCATCTGGCTCACCTCGCTGATCATCAGCGACCTCGTCACCGCCGTCATGCTCTACGGCCAGTACTACGCCTTGCGCTCGCGCGCCCTGCTCGTGCTGGCCGCAGGCTATCTGTACACGGCCCTGGCCACCTTGGGCTATACCCTGACCTTCCCCGGCCTGCTCGCTCCCGGCGGCGTGCTCAGCGGCGGCCCGCAGAGCACGCCGGCCATGTACATGCTCTGGCATGTCGGCTTTCCGCTGGTCGTGGTGGCTTATGCGCTGCTCAAGCGCGAATCGGTCGAACTCAAACCCGCCCACCTCCTGCCGCTCGCGCGCTGGCCCATCCTCGCCTCCATCGTCGTCGCCAGCCTGCTGGCGGCCGCCAGCCTGGCCCTGGCCGTGCTCGGGCACTCGGCCTTGCCGGTGGTGTTGCAGGGCAATGTCGTCACGCCGGCAGGCCATCGCTGGCTCTTTGCCACCTGGGCCTTCAGCGTGGTGGCCCTGGGTGTGCTCTGGCACCGCCGGTCACACAGCGCGCTGGACGTGTGGCTGCTCGTCGTGATGTGTGTCTGGGTGTTTGACGTGGCGCTGGCCGCCGTCTTCAACGGCGGGCGCTATGACCTGGGCTGGTATGCCGGGCGCGCCTACGGTTTCCTGGCCGCCTGCGGCCTGCTCCTGGTGCTGCTCAGCGAACACACGCGCAGCTTCGCACGCATGGTGCGCCTCTCGGCCGAGCTGCGCAGTGTCAACGAGCAGCTCTGGCGCATCTCCATGCAGGACGGCATGACCCAGCTGGCCAACCGCCGTGCCTTCGACAAGTACCTGCTGGAGCAGATGGCCGTCAACGCCCGCCAGGGCCGCAGCCTGGCCTTGCTCCTCGTCGATGTGGACCACTTCAAGGCCTACAACGACCTCTACGGTCACCAGGCCGGTGACGACTGTCTGCGCCAGGTGGCTGCCGCGCTGCGTGCCTGCTGTCGCCGCCCCTCGGACCTGGCCGCCCGCTATGGCGGCGAAGAGTTCGCCCTCATCCTCCCTGACACCGAGGTCCTGGGGGCCTTGCACGTGGCCAAGGCGGTGCGCGCCGAGGTGTTGCGCTGCGAAGTCCCGCATGCCCACAACAGCACCGGGCCGCACGTGAGCGTGAGCATCGGCGTGGCCGTGGTCCGGCCCGTGCACAGCACCAGCGTCGAGCCGCTGCTCGCTGCGGCCGACGCCGCCCTCTACCAGGCCAAGCGCCGTGGCCGCAACCAGGTGGTCTGCGCCGACGCCGCCGCGCAGGGCAGGCCGGAGGCGATGACCCCGGCTGCGGGCGGGGCCGCGCTGCAGTACCAGCCCTGAGAGAGCAGGCCTCAGCCGCTGTAAGCCAGGCCCGAGGCCACGCCGCCGAACAGATCGCCCTCCACCAGCGGCACACCGGCAAAGGCCGCCTGCAGCACGCGCTGGAAGGGCCGCAGCGCCGAGGAACCGCCCGTGAGGTAGATCGCCGCGAGCTGGTTGTCGGCCAAGCCGGCTTGCTGCACGCACTCGCGCGCGCAGGCCACGGTGCGCTGAAACAGCGCGTCGAGCTGCTCGCGCAGCGCGGCGGCGCTCATGGGTGCGGCCAGTGCGGGCTCCACAAAGGCCAGGTCCACCACTGCGTCGCTATCGAATTGAGAGCATCTGATCTTGGCCTGCTCCACCGCGTGGGCGATGTGGTGGCCGTGGCGTTCGGTCAGCACGCGCATCAGGCGGCGGTGCAGGCCCACGTCGGCATAGTTGGTCCACAGGGCCTGGGCCTCGGTCAGCGCCTTCTGCGTGGACAGGCGGTGGATCAGGTGCCAGGTGGCCAGGTCGAGGAACACCCGGCTCGGCACCTCGCGCCCGTCGGGCCCGAGGTGGCGGTAACCGAGCAGGGGCATGACCTGCTCCAGGCTGAGCCGGTGATCGAAATCCGTGCCGCCGATGTGCACGCCCGTGGTGGCCAGCACATCATGGGCCCGCTCGACCTGTTGCATGCGCTGCGGCCCGAGACGCACCACCGTGAAGTCCGAGGTGCCGCCCCCCAGGTCCACCACCAGCACGGTGCTTTCCCGGCTGAGACGGCGCTCGTAGTCCAGTGCCGCGGCAATGGGCTCGAGCTGGAAGCTCACCTGCTCGAAGCCCACGCTGTACGCCGCCTGCAGCAGCGCGCCTTCGGCCTGCGCATCGCGTGCCGCGTCGTCGTCCACGAAATGCACGGGCCGGCCCAGCACCACGCGTGTGGGTGCCGTCCCCAGTGCCCGCGTGGCGCGCTCGCGCAGCGTTGCGAGGAAAGTGGCGATGATGTCCTGGAAGCTCACTTGCCGGTGGTTGACCACCGTGGTCTCCTGTAACAGCGGGCTGCCCAGCAGGCTCTTGAGCGAGCGCATCAGCCGCCCCTCGGTGCCTTCCAGGTACTGGGCCACCGCATCGCGGCCGAAGTGCGTGCTCAGGTCTTCGCTGTTGTAGAACACCGCCGTGGGCATGGCCGTGGCCTCGCCCTCCAGCGCGATCAGCCTCGCCGTGTCCCCGGGCGTGGCCCAGGCCATGGCGGAATTGGAGGTGCCGAAGTCGATACCGAGGGTGCCGGGGAGGGACATACGGGAAAAGAAGAGAGGGCGGAGCGCGAGGGACGCGCATTGTGCCATCCCGCTGCGCTCACCCTCGGCACCGGGCGCTGGGGCCGCGACGCAGTGGAACTGAAAGGCTTTGTAAACATAGCCCTACAGCCATGAACCTGGCCGGCATTGGCCGTAGACTCGTCCGCAGGGCCTGCGCATCGCGAGCGGCGCACGCCGACACCAGGGGGAAGAACGAGGCATGAGCGAGAAGAAGAAAGACAAGGACAAGGTCCTCGACATCTGCAGACGCATCGAGCGCGCGCTCCAGCGCGACTGGGGCAGCACCGGCACGGGCCTGAGCCAGCGCCTGCGCACGGCGCGCTACGCTGTGCCGCCCGAGCTGCTCAAGCGTATCCACTACCTGCGGCGCCTGCAGAAGCAAGCCCTGCAACAGGAGCGCTTCAGGCTCAAGTCGCCCGCCGACTTCGAAGCCAAGGGCGAGCAGGTGCTGGAAGAGCTGACCCAGGCCCGCAAGACCGCCGCGCGCCGCCTGCGGCCCCTGTTGGACGACGTGCTGGCCCGTTACCGCATCATGGTCGGTGTCGCTGCGATGGCCCTGCTGGTCGCCGTGGTGGGTGGCGTCATCCTGTTGCAGGAGCCCGAGCCCACGCTGCCGCCCGTAGCCGTGAACCCACCCGCGTCCCGCCCGCTCCCCAAGCCGGCGCCCAAACCCGCTCCCAAGCCAGCCCCTGTGGTGACGCCGACAGCGGTGCCTGCGACGCCCCAGGCCACGCCTGCCGTGGCTGTGGCCTCTGCCGTGGTGAGCGAGTCCGCCGTGCCCGCGCCCTTGCCCACGAGCCCCGGGGTCCACATCGAGGTACCGACCCAGCTACGCCTGGACCTCAAGCGCGCCGAAGTCGCCCAGGGCACTTCGGGCCGCGACGAGATCGTCGTCATTGTCGACGTGCAGAACATCGGCTACGACAGTCTGGCGCGCATCACCTTCGACGCAACGCTCTACGACACGCGCAGCGGCCAGCCCCTGGTTGTCATCGCATCCATGGCGCCAGATGCCGTCCCCTGGCATGCCTTCATGCGCCAGGCCCTGCGGCGCGGGCAGGGCGCCGAAGTGCGCCTGAGCTACAGCGCCAGCTCGCCTTGGGCCGCGGACCAGGCCGTGGCGCTCGTGAATTCCGGGCGCTACCAGATCCATCTCAAGGCTGTCTCGCTCGCCGACGGGGATAACCGCTCGCTGCCGCTGTAGGCTGTCGCAGCAGGGTATCCGGGGTCGGGCCGGCGAGCGTTTGAATTCTGAGGACTTCGGTGCATGGGCTCACAGCCACGGATCGTGATCGCTGCACGAGACCGAAGGCGGTCCGCTTCAGGCACAGTGCCGCCTGTCGAAGGACCCAGCCTGACGACCGCTGGCGTCGACAGCGGTCGTCCAAGATGGGGCCGGCAACTTTCGCGCCATGAACCTTTGGGGAGACATCGCCTCGGGCGCATGAGCCTGAGCGATCCAGGCGCCGATGTCTTCATGACGCGGGGTTGCGTTCAGCGGGCGGAGAACCGGGCATACAGCCAGCCCGCCAGCACCGCGCCCGCAGCCATGACCAGCAGCCCGGGCAGGCCCCGGGTGGCGTCGATGAACACCGGCATGGGCGCGGCCGCGTCCACCGCCCGCACCGCCGCCACCATGCCCACCCCGGCGGCCCCGGCCAGCAGGGCACTGCGCCCGGCAGGCCACCAGCGGGCCAGGCCACCGGCCACCGGCAGCGCGATCAGCCAGCCCACAGCCAGGATGCCGCCATAGACCGGCGCAAAGCCCAGCAGGTCCTGCCCCATCACCCGCAGCCAGTCGCCAGCCGGGATGTTGACCCCCACCTCCACGAGCGCCTGCAGGTTCCAGACCGTCTGCACCACCGAGCCCCAGGCCGCAGCCAGCACCCAGGCCAGCAGCAACAGCCCTGCGCGCCGCGTCCAGCGGGGCCTTGGGGCATCATGGCGGACATCGTCTTTCATGCGTGCCATTATGAAATACCTGCTTGCTCTGCTGCTGGCGGTGCTCACCACGGCCTCTTCAGCCCAGACCGCGGCCCAGCCCCCGGCCTATCGCATCGAGACCGTGGCCAGTGGACTGGACCACCCCTGGTCGCTGGCCTTCCTGCCGGGGGGCGACCTGCTGGTGACGGAGCGCGCGGGCCGTCTGCGTGTGATTGAGCCCGGGGCCGATGGCCGCTTGCAGCTGCGCGCCGAGCCCGTCGCCGGTGTGCCGCCGGTGCTGGCGCTGGGCCAGGCCGGTCTGTTCGACATCCTGCTGGACCCGGACTACGCCAACAACCGGCGGCTATTTCTCTCGTTCGCCCACGGCACGCGCGAGGCCAACCACCTGCGCGTCGTCAGTGCCCGCTTCGACGGGCGTCAGCTGCAGGAGCTGCGGCCCGTCTTCAAGTCCCGGCCCGCCAAATCCGACACGCAGCACTTCGGTGGCCGCATGGCCTGGCTGCCGGACGGGAGCCTGCTGTTCGGCATGGGCGACGGCAACCTGGAGCGCACCGATGCACAGCGCCTGCACACCCACCTGGGCAAGTTCCTGCGCATCCACCCCGACGGCCGCGTGCCCGCCGACAACCCCTTTGTGAACCGCGAGGGCGCCTTGCCCGAGATCTACAGCATCGGCCACCGCAATCCGCAGGGCGTGGTGGTGGTGCAGGGTGTGCCCTATGCGCACGAACACGGCTCGCGCGGCGGCGACGAACTCAACCGCCTCGCGCCCGGCGCCAACTTCGGCTGGCCCATCACCACCGGCGGCGTGGACTACACCTATGCCCGCATCACCCCCTACCGCAGCCTGCCCGGCATCACCGAGCCGCTGACGGAGTGGACCCCCTCCATCGCGCCGGCCGGACTGGCCTGGTACGACGGCGCGCTTTTCCCCGCCTGGCGCGGCAGCTTCCTGGTGGCTGCGCTGGCCGAGCGCAGCGCGCGCCGGGTGCCGATGAGCAACGGCGCGCCCGGCCCGCAGGAGCTGCTGTTCAAGGAACTGGGCGAACGCCTGCGCGATGTGCGCGTGGGGCCGGAGGGCGCGGTCTATCTGCTGACGGACAGCCCGCAGGGGCGGGTGTTGCGGGTGGTGCCGGCGGGATCTTGAGAGGCTGGTGGCTCCAGTCCTCGGACCGCTGCAGGCTGGTTTCTGTTGTCCAGGTTTCGCCGCTCGCGGACGGCTGGCGCCGGCAGCGAGCGCCGCCGATTCGGGCCGGAGACCGTCGCACCATGACCCTTTCGGGGGATATCGCCCGGTGCATCCGCTTCCTAGAATCAGGCCGGACAGCGGCGTGGTCTGTCGGTTTCATTGAGACCTCTTCAAACATCCAGAGAAGCCGGGATTTCTTCAAGGGGGACAACGATCCAGGGCGGGGCCAATGGACCGGTATCGCGCAGGTACCGTTCTATTTCGCCGGTTTTCGATCTACATCACGTTGGGCCTCACATCAACCTCCGTCCACCTTGGCACTCTCATCAACATGACGCGACAACTCATCAGCTCCGGATCTACTTTCGAAGAACAGATAGGCTACTCGCGCGCCGTCGCACAGGGGCCCTTCGTGTTTGTGTCCGGGACCACCGGTTTCAACTACGAGACCATGACCATCGATGACGACGTTGCTGCACAGGCTGAGCAGTGCCTCAAGAACATCGACCACGCGCTCAGAATGGCCGGCTCCGGCCTTGCTGATGTCGTTCGCGTCACCTACGTACTGCCGAACGGTGAGGACTTTGAGAAATGCTGGCCGGTCCTGAACAAGTACTGGGGGGCCATCCGTCCTGCCGCCATGATGATCTCGGCCAAGCTTCTGGATCCACGCATGAAGATCGAGATCGAGGTCACTGCAATGAAGCAGCCTGATTGAAGCAACGCCCAGCGTGAGGCCTGACCCCTCGTTCGAGGCGGGGCCAGTGGGAGAGCGCCAAGCCCGGCGAAAGGACGATCAACCTCACTGGAGCGGGGCTTGGGGGCGCAGGGTCTCGTCTCAACGCGAACGTCGAGGGCGACATGTTTAGGCGTCGAACGGCCGCTGGGGGGCCCAGACCAGATCTGTCGGTCCCTGCAGCGACAGACAGCAATCGCCGCGAGCCAGTCGCCGACCAGACTCCCGCCCATGTCCCCAGCGCGCGCGGGGCTGCCCGGCCGGCTGCTAAGATGGCGCCGTGCGCATATGCTTCATCGCCCTTCTGCTGGTTCTCATGAACGTCTGGCAGGTCGCCTCGGCGGCCGGCCTGGTGCAGTTCTGGGCCGAGCAGCGCGAGGCCCTGGAGCACACGGTCATGCACTGGCAAGGCGAGGCGCATCACCACGACCGCCAGGGCCATGTGCATGAGGACGCGTCGGACGAGTCCATCCAGCACATGATGGCCGACTGCTGTTTCCACCACTTCGGCGTCATCGCGGCCCCCGCGGTCGTGGCGCTGGAGCCGCTGCCCCAGCATGTGGCGCAGGCCGCCCAGGCCGTGCCGCCCCCGCCTTATCTCGACGGCCTGCGCCGTCCCCCCCGAAGCCTGATTTGACGTTTGCCGCGCGCGGCGCCCCATGGGGTGCGCGCGTGATGCCTTCGTCCGCGCGCAGCCGCTGAGCCGGCGCGTGCGGGTCGTGCAGATCACTCCGGGGGTCCTGTGGTGTATTCCATATCAAGGTGTGTCCTGGCCGTAGCGCTGGGGGTGGCGTTGAGCGCCGCCCAGGCGCAGACAGGTGCGGCGACGGCCGACACACGCATTTCATTGAAGGCCGCGCTCGATGCCGCCTGGCAGCGCTCCGTCTCGGCGCGTGAGGCCGGGGCGCAGCAGCGCGGGGCCGAGGCCGCACGCACGGCGGCCGACAGCCTGTGGGCGCGCCCGCCCGCGCTGGAGCTGGGCCGGCGCGAGGGCCGCGGCATGGCCAGCGGGCAGACCGAGAACGAAGTCGGCCTGGCCTGGCCGCTGTGGCTGCCGGGCCAGCGCTCGGCGCGGCAGACCGCGGCCGAGCAGCAGACGCAGTGGGCGCAGGAACAGACGCGCGCCTTGCAGCTGCGCCTGGCCGGTGAACTGCGCGAGCAGGCCTGGGGCCTGCGCCTGCTGCAGGCCGAGCTGGAGCAGGCGCAGGCCCAGCAGCAGGTGCTCCAGGAGCTGGCCACGGACGTGGAGCGCCGCGTGCGCGCGGGCGATCTGGCGCGTGCCGATGCCATGGCCGCGCGGGCCGAGCTGCTGGCGGCGCAGGCGCTGATGGTCGAGGCGCGCCAGCGCCTGGGCGAAGGCCGTACGCGCTGGCAGCTGCTGACGGGCCAGATGCTGGACCCGGAGCCTGCCGAGGCCGAGGCGCCCGTGAGCGTGGCACTCGACGAGGGGCACCCCGAGCTCGCGCTGGCGCAGCGCCGCCTGGCCTGGAGCCGCAGCCAGCTGGACGTGGTGCAGAACTCGAGGCGCGATGCGCCCGAGCTCAGCGTGGGTTACCGCCAGGAGCAGAGCCCGGGCAACACCTCGCAGAACAGCCTGGGCGTGAGGCTGCGCCTGCCCTTCGGCACGCAGGACCGCAACCTGCCGCTCGAAGCCGCCGCGCGTGGTGCGCTCGAGGTCGCCGAGACCAGCGAGCAGCGCCTGCGCGAACAGCTGGGCGCCGCACTGGAGACCGCACGCCTGGCGCTGCGCAATGCCGAGACCCGGCGCGAGGCCGAGCGCGAACGCGCCGCCCTGCTGCAGGAGCGTGCGGGCCTGCTGCGCCGCGCCTTTACGGCCGGCGAGCTGGCCCTGCCCGAGCTGCTGCGTGCGCTCAACACCGCCAACCAGGCCCAGGCGGCCTGGGCCCGGCAGGAGGCCGCGCTGGGACTGGCGCGCGCCCGTTATCAACAAGCTTTGGGATGGTTGCCATGAAGACCTGGATCACTTTTTGGAGGCGCGGGCGGCTGCTCGCACTCACGG
Source organism: Burkholderiaceae bacterium (assembly GCA_019746735.1). Classification (GTDB taxonomy): domain Bacteria; phylum Pseudomonadota; class Gammaproteobacteria; order Burkholderiales; family Burkholderiaceae_C; genus Hylemonella. The sequence continues at coordinate 24,571 of JAIERT010000306.1, forward strand.
GCTTGCTGGGCCTCACAGGCCTGGCCTGGGCACATGGGGGCGAAGACCATGGCGACACGGCCCTGGCGGTGAACGCCACCGGGCTGCCGCGCGTGGAGGCCCATACGGACCTCTTCGAACTCGTGGGCCAGCTCGACGGCCAGGGCCTGTCGCTGCTGATCGACCGCTACGACAGCAATGCACCCGTACTGGGCGCCAAGGTGGCGGTGGAGTCCGGCGGCATCGAGGCCGCGGCGACCTTCCGTCCAGAGTATGGAGACTACGCCGTGACGGACGAGCGTCTGCTCGCGCTGCTGCGTCAGGGCCAGGAGCACGCCCTGGTGTTCACGGTCACCCTGGGCAATGACAGCGATCTGCTCGACGGCACCTTGCGCCGGCCGCAGGCGGCGGCGCCGGCCGAACACGCCACCGGTCTGCCCTGGGCGCAGCTGCTGGGTGGTCTGGTCCTGCTCATCGCCTTGGCATTGGTCGCCTATGTCTATCTGCAGCGCCGCGCCCGTGCGCGCCTGCTGCCCGGTCTGGGAGAGCCCGTATGAAACGCACCCTGTCTTTGGTTCTGCTGGCCCTATGGCTGGCACCGGTGCAGGCCCACGAGGGTCATGCCCATGAAGAAGAGGCGCCCGTGGTGGGCGCAGCCGGTCTGGCGCGCCTGCCTGACGGCAGCGTGAACGTGCCCAAGGCCACGCAGCGGCGCCTGGCTGTGCGCACGGCGGTGAGCGAGGTGGGCGAGGCCGCCGCCACGCTGCAGCTGCCCGCGCGGGTGGTGATGGACCCGAACCGCAGCGGCCGCGTGCAGGCCGTCTATGGCGGACGCATCGAGCCCGGGCCGCGGGGCCTGCCGGTGGCGGGCCAGGCCGTGAAGCGTGGCGAGGTGCTGGCCTATGTGCGTTACGAGGCCGAGCCCTATGCTGCGGCCAACCAGCAGAACCAGCTGGCCGAGCTGCGGACCCAGCGCGTGCTGGCCGAACAGCGCGTGCAGCGTCTCGAAAGCCTGGAGGGCACGGTGCCGCGCAAGGAGATCGACGCGGCGCGTGCTGAACTGGCGGGCCTGCGCGAGCGTGAAGCCGGCGTGGGCGCCAGCCTGGCGCGGCGCGAGGCGCTGGCGGCGCCGGTCTCCGGCGTGGTGGCCAGCGTGTCTTTGGTGGCCGGGCAGGTGGTGCAGGCGCGTGAGCTGCTGTTCGAGGTGGTGGACCCGGCCCATATGCAGGTGGAAGCCAGCACGCCCGATGCGACGCTGGGCACGCGCATCGCGGGCGCGCAGCTGGCCGATGTGCCGCAGGCGCGCCTGCGGCTGCTGGGGGCGGCGCGCTCCCTGCGCGACGGCCTGCTGCCGCTGAGCTTTGCGGTGCAGAGCGCGCAGCGTGGCGCGGCGCTGCCGCTGGCCATCGGCCAGCCGGTGCAGCTCATCGTGCAGCTCAAGGAACGCAGCCGCGGCGTGGTGCTGCCGGCCCAGGCCGTGGTGCGCAACCCGGCCAACG